>JBFFPW010000009.1:0-12734 GCA_041573815.1 Desulfuromonadales bacterium | reverse complement strand
GGGTGCCGGACGCATCGGTGATACGATCAAGGATCGGCTTGGGGTCGGTCACGCCGAAACCACAGAAGATCTCAAGTTCACCGCTGAGTATGTTGCCTGTATCGGCGCCTGTGGTATGGCTCCGGTTATTATGGTTAATGATGATACGTATGGTTCGTTGACTGTCCAGAAAGTGGACGAAGTCATCGAAAAATACGTGAAGATGGATTGATAACTGACTGAGGATTTTATGGCCGAAACAGCTGAAAATATCCAAATATTGGTCTGCACCGGAACCGGTGGTTTTGCCTCCGGCGCCCAGAGTGTCATTGATGCTTTTGAAGCGGAATTTGACAAGCAGGGCCTCGAAGCGAAAGTCGGCAAGCGTTGCGATATCAAGAAGACCGGTTGTCGTGGTCTTTGTGCTAACGATGTTCTTGTAGACGTTGTCTTGCCAGGTCAAGAAGCCGTTACTTACGACTTTGTGACGCCCGAGTTGGTCCCACAGATTGTCGAAGAGCATATGATCGGCAATGAGCCGGTGCCGAAGAAGGTGGCTGGTGAATACTACGGCAAGTTCCTCGAAAAACAGCAGCGACTGATCTTCTCGCGCTGCGGTACTATCGATGCCGAAAGTCTCGATGATTTTCTTGCCCACCAGGGCTTTAACGGGATAAAAAAAGCGGTCACCATGTCGCAGGATGAGGTTATTGAGGAAGTCAAGCGTGCCGGCCTGCGTGGTCGTGGCGGCGGCGGCTTCCCGACCGGTGTCAAGTGGTCCTTCTGTAAAGCGACTCCGGGTGACGAGAAATACCTGATTTGTAATGCTGATGAGGGCGATCCAGGTGCTTTTATGGACCGTTCGATTCTCGAAGGCGATCCCTACGGGATCATCGAGGGGATGATGATCGCGGCCTACGCGATCGGTTGCACCTTCGGTTACGTTTACTGTCGTGCCGAATACCCTCTGGCAATTAAACGGCTGCAAAAAGCGATTGATACCTGCTACGAAAAAGGAATGCTTGGCGATAACTGCCTCGGGCTCGGTTTCAAGTTTGACATGAAAATCAAAGCGGGTGCCGGAGCGTTTGTCTGTGGTGAGGAAACCGCACTGATGGCTTCCATCGAAGGCGAGCGTGGCATGTCCCGTCCGCGTCCGCCATTCCCGGCCGTTCGTGGCTTGTGGGGTAAGCCGACCAATATCAACAACGTTGAAACATTCGCCAACGTTTCTTATATCTTTTACAACGGCGCTGACTGGTTTTCCTCAATCGGTACCGAAGGGACCAAGGGCACCAAGATTTTTGCCCTGACCGGCAAGGTCAAGCATACGGGTCTGGTCGAAGTTCCGGCCGGGACCTCGATGCGCGAAGTTATCTATGACGTCTGTGGCGGCATTCTGAACAATCGGAAATTCAAGGCTGTTCAGGCTGGTGGCCCCTCCGGTGGTTGTCTGCCGGCTGAAGCTCTTGACGCACAGGTCGACTATGATTCCCTGATCCAGGCGGGTGCCATGATGGGCTCCGGTGGCCTGGTTGTTATGGATGAGACGACCTGTATGGTCGACATTGCCAGATTCTTCCTGAACTTTACCCGTGTTGAATCGTGTGGCAAGTGTATCCCCTGCCGGATCGGCCTGAAGATCATGCTCGAGATCCTTGAGCGGATTTGTGCCGGTGAAGGTCGTGAAGGCGATATCGAACTGCTGCAGGACATGGCCTACGACATCAAGAAGAGTTCGCTCTGCGGTCTCGGTCAGACAGCGCCGAATCCGGTTCTGTCGACGATCCGCTACTTCCGTCATGAGTACGAAGCACACATCAAAGAAAAAATGTGTCCCTCTCATGCCTGCAAGCCGCTGCTCAAGTTCGAAGTTATTGAAGAGAAATGTAAGAAGTGCGGTATCTGCCCGAAGGTTTGTCCGGTTGATTGTATCGCCTGGGAAAAGGGGCAGGTTGCGGTTATCGACAAGGAGAAGTGTACTGAGTGCACCTCCTGTTATGATGCCTGCCGCTTCATGGCAATTGAATAACGTACACGACGTATCTATAAAGATAAAGAGGACACGATGGTTAACCTGACGATCGACGGCAAAGAGATCACGGTCAGCAAAACTGCGACAATTTACGAGGCAGCCCAGGAAGCCGGTGTTATTATTCCGGTTCTCTGTTACGCCAAGAAGCTTCTGCCATACGGCGCCTGCCGCGTCTGCCTGGTCGAAGTGGAGCAGATGAAGGGCCGCCTGATTCCAGCCTGTACTACTCCAGTGACCGAAGGCATGGTCGTAACAACCATGTCAGATGAAATCAAGAAAGTCCGTCAGACGGTTCTTGAATTTCTGTTGGTCAACCACGTTATTGATTGCCCGGTGTGCGATAAGGGCGGTGAATGCGACCTGCAGGATCTGACCTACGAATACGAAGTCGTTAAAAATCGCTTCGAAGGTGAAAAATTTGACCTGCCGACCGATGAGGTGAACCCGCTGATCGAACGCAACATGAACCGCTGCGTACTCTGTGGCAAATGTGCTCGTGTTTGTGATGAAATCGTCGGATACGGATCTTACTCGTTTATCAATCGCGGTTTTGAAACGAAAATTGCAACCGCATTTGATCGTGGCCTCAATTGTGAATTCTGCGGCCAGTGTGTTTCCATGTGCCCGGTCGGCGCCATTCTGCCGCGACCGTTCAAGTTCAAGGCTCGTCCGTGGCAGCTCAAAGAGGTCGACTCGGTCTGCAGTTACTGCGGCAATGGTTGTACGGTCACCATGGGTGTCATGGACAACAAGATCCAAACCATCCGCTTCAATGATGAGATCGGTGTTAATGACGGTAACCTTTGTATCCGTGGCCGTTTCGGTTATTCCTACGCGAACAGCGAGGAGCGCCTGACGACACCTCTGGTCAAGAAGGACGGTAAGCTGGTCGAAGCAAGCTGGGATGACGCTCTGGAAACTGTCTCTGTCGGCTTGAAGAAAGCTGCCGCCGACAAGGGTGTTGGCATCCTGTCCGGTGCCCGTCTGACGAATGAAGAACTCTTTTTGCTGAAAAATGTTGCCAAGGCAGTCGGTACTGAAAACCTCGACCACTCCGGCGGCGAATGCTACAAGGGGGTCACAGAAGGGCTGCTTGAGACCCTCGGCGTTCAAGCTTCGACCGGAACTTTCCCGCAGGTTGAGGATGCCGATGTTGTTCTTTCGATCCGTTCCGACTTTTATGAGACCCACCCGGTTTTCGGCATGGTCGTTAACCAGGCGGTCAAGCGCAACGAAGCTCAACTCTTTATCGTTGCTGACAAAAAAGGCAAATTCGGCAAGTTGCCGAACGCTGTGACCCTGTTGCACAAGCCGGCCCTTGAGGTCAATGTTCTCAACGCCATGTCCCAGGTGCTGCTCGAAGATGGTTCAGCAGTGACGGATGGTGTCGAAGGAATTGACGGCCTCAAGAAAGCACTGGCGGATTACACTCCGGAAAAAGTTGCCGAGGTGACCGGCGTGTCGGCAGACCAGATTCGCACCGCCGCTAAAGCACTGGCGGGCGCTTCTAAAAGCGCCATCTTGCTCGCTTATGGGCTGCCATACACTGCACAAAGTAAAGAAATTGCTGTCGCTGCCGCTAATCTGGCGATTCTCAGCGGCAATGTCGATAAAGAGGGCAGTGCGCTCTATCTCTGCGGTGAAAAAGCCAACAGCCAGGGTGCGATTGATCTTTCTGTCGTACCGACCGGAAAAGGCCTTGGCGCTCAGAAGATGCTTGAAGCAGCTGCCGAGGGCAACCTTTCAGCTCTTTATGTTGTCGGTGAAGATATCATCGCTTCGTATCCCGATCGCAGCAAAGCTGAAAAAGCACTTGCTGGTGCCGGATTCGTCGTTGTTCAGGATATGTTCCTGTCTCAGACAGCACAGCAGGCTGATGTTGTTTTCCCGGCCGGTTCCTTTGCTGAGAAAGACGGGACGTTCACCAATGCCGAGCGCCGGATCCAAAGAGTTCGTCCCGGGATTACCAGCCCCGGTGAAGCCAAGACCGATTATGCCATTTTTGAACTGCTGACCGCCAAGTTGGGGAGCAGCCTGAGCTTTACCGGTCCAGGCGCTGTTTTCTCGGCCCTGGCTGAAGAGGTCAAGGCATACAAGGATGTTGATTTCAATGCCATCGGTGCTGAAGGGATCGTCTGGGGTGGCGAGCAGCTGGCTGTTGCCAAAAAGGCAGTTGTTCCGGTTGAAGGGGCCAAGCCAGTTGCTGGCAAGTATGTCCTGCTGACCGGTAGTGCTCTGTATCATAGCGGCACGGTATCGACCCACGCCAAGGGCCCGCTGGCCGTCGTCCCGGAAGCCTACCTTGAACTCGGTCGTGAAGATGCCGCTGCTCTTAAGGTTGCTGAAGGGGACATGGTTAAAGTCAAAGCCAATGGTACCGAAATCAACCTGAAAGCCAAGGTCGATAATCGCTTGCCGCAGGGTGTTGTCTTTGCACCGTATCATTTTGTTGAAGCTGGTTTGAATAAACTCTACACGGGTGAAGCTGCCGTTGCTGTTGAAGTCAGCAAGTAGCTAACACTCTGATTGACTTGGATTATAAAGGTAAAGGAAGAGGATTATCATGACGCCTGAAATGCTTAGCCTCTCAAACAGCCCGCTCCTGTTCGTCGTGGCCATGATGGTGAAAATTCTTGTGGTTTTCGGTGTGCTGATGGGTATTGTGGCCTACGCAACCTATGCAGAACGTAAAATAATTGGTCGGATGCAATGTCGCCTTGGACCGATGGAAACCGGTTGGTACGGTCTGTTGCAGCCGATTGCCGATGGCCTCAAGCTTTTCTTCAAGGAAGATATCATTCCGGCCGAAGCAAACAAGCTACCGTTTATTCTGGCACCGATGATGATTCTGGTACCAGCCCTGATTACCATGGCGGTTGTCCCGTTCGGGGATGATTTTACCTTAACCTGGGGCCAGCATGCATACTTGATCCCTCTGCAGATTACCGATCTCAATATCGGTGTTCTGTTTATCCTGGCAATGGCCGGTCTCGGCGTTTACGGGATCGTGCTCGCTGGTTGGGCTTCCAACAACAAGTATTCTCTGCTCGGTGGTATTCGTTCCGCAGCACAGATGGTTTCGTATGAATTGACCGCCGGTCTGGTTATCGTTTCGCTCTTCATGATGGCTGAAAGTCTGAGTTTGCGTGACATAGTTGCGGCTCAGCAGGCACCTCTCTGGGGCATTGCCAGCGTTCCGCACTGGATGCATAACTGGTACATTTTCTCCCAGCCGCTCGCTTTTGTTCTTTTCATGTTCAGCGGCATGGCTGAGATTAACCGGACGCCGTTTGACCTTCCGGAAGCTGAAACCGAACTGGTATCCGGTTTCTGTACGGAATATTCTTCTATGAAATACGCCATGTTCTTCATGGCTGAATATGCCAATATGATCGTTATTGCGGCGATTACGGCAACGTTGTTCCTTGGCGGTTGGGACGGCCCATTTTACGGCCCGGTCAACTTCCTGCTCAAGGTGTTCGGGTTCATGTTCTTCTTCATCTGGATCAGAGCAACCTGGCCTCGTGTACGTTACGACCAGCTGATGTTCCTGGGTTGGAAAATTTTCCTGCCACTGTCATTGCTGAATATCGTCGTCACCGGCTTCGTTATTCTCATGTTTCAGTAATTAATTATTCGAGATAAAGGGATTTCTCATGATTAAAGAGTTTATCCAGGGTTTATGGATCACATTCAAGCACTTGGGGCCAGGGAATACGACGACTGTTCAGTACCCGCGTAAGGGGCATCGTCTCCAGCCTTCTGATCGTTTCCGTGGCCTGCATCGTCTGGTGCCGACACAGGACCGTGAAAAATGCGTTGCCTGTTATCTTTGCCCGACGGTCTGCCCGGCCAAGTGCATCACGGTCGAGTCGGCTGAGAATGAGAAGGGTGAAAAGTACCCGAAAGTTTACAAGATTGATCTTTTGCGTTGTATCTTCTGCGGTTACTGTGTTGAGGCCTGTCCGGTCGAAGCAATCGAGATGACTGGTGAGTACGAACTGGCCAATTATCACCGTGAAGATTTCACCTTCGATAAAAAACGTCTAGTTCGTTAATACGTGACGGGAGCACTGAGTCGATGGAAATATTCTATTTTTACCTGCTTGCAGTAGTTGTGATCATCTCAGGATTTTTGGTCGTAACCTGTAAAAGCCCGGTCAACAGCGCAATTGCTCTGATGATGACATTTGTCTGCCTGGCCAACTTCTACGTTATGCTGCATGCACCGTTTATGGCTGCAATACAGATTATGGTTTATGCCGGCGCAATTCTGATGCTGATTATATTCACCATCATGTTGTTGAACCTCGGTACCGCAGTGGCCCGCAAGGGTAGCCATAGTGTTGTCTGGGCGACGGTTCTGGCCTTTCTGATTGCTCTTCAGAGTTATTTTGTAATTAATCGCGGACGTCCCAGTGGTACGACCGGTGAAATTACAGCTGATCTGGTGGCTAAGGTTGGACACACCGAACTGATTGCCCGTTCGCTGTTTACAGATTTTCTGCTGCCATTTGAAATTGCTTCGATCCTGCTCCTGGTAGCCATTGTTGGCGCTGTGGTGCTGGTGAAAAAAGACGTTTAACGGCTGATACGGAGGCTGATTCAATGATAACGATTAATCATTATCTGGTGTTGAGCGCGATCCTCTTTTCTCTCGGGACCTTTGGTGTCCTGACCCGGAAAAACGCGATCGTCATATTCATGTGTATTGAATTGATGCTCAACGCTGTCAATCTGAGTTTTATCTCCCTGTCGAGTTACCTCGGCAATATGGATGGTCAGATTTTTGTTTTCTTTGTCATGACCGTTGCGGCAGCTGAAGCGGCTGTCGGCCTGGCATTGATGATTGCATTTTTCCGTAATCGTGAGTCGATTGCGGTTGACGATTTCAGTCTGCTGAAATGGTAAACCTGCTCATTCAGTAGGGGTTCATTCCGGTTAGGAGAGTATAGATGTACGACAAACTTTGGCTCATACCGTTCTTCCCTCTTGTCGGCGCCATCATTAACGGGCTTCTCGGTAAGAAGGTCCTTAAGAGCGAAAAGGTGATTGGTGCCATTGGCACCCTGGCGGTGGCTCTGTCTTTCGTCGTTTCCTGCAATTATTTTATTCAGTTGCTGGGCGATGAGAACAAGATTCATAACGAGCGACTCTTTTCATGGATGTCGGTCGGTCAGCTGCAAGTTGATTGGGAATTCTTGTTTGATCCCCTCTCGGCAATCATGCTTCTCGTCGTCACCGGCGTTGGTTCACTGATTCACCTTTACTCAATTGGCTATATGCACGGTGAAGAAGGGTTCTATCGCTACTTCAGCTACCTGAATCTCTTTATCTTCTCGATGCTGATGCTGGTTCTTGGTGGCAATGCTCTGGTTATGTTCGTCGGCTGGGAAGGCGTCGGTCTCTGTTCCTACCTGCTGATTGGCTACTACTTTGAGAAGAAGTCGGCTGGTGACGCTGCCAAGAAGGCCTTTGTTGTCAACCGGGTCGGTGATTTCGGCTTTTTACTCGGCCTGCTGACACTGTTCTGGACTCTCGGTTCGGAACACGGAGTCTGGACCATCAACTTTGTCGAGATCGCCGAGCACGGACATCTTCTCGGTACCGGTAGTGTTGTTGTTACAGTGATAACCCTCTGTTTCTTCCTCGGCGCCACAGGTAAATCAGCACAGATACCGCTTTACACCTGGCTGCCGGATGCGATGGAAGGCCCGACACCGGTTTCCGCTTTGATCCATGCCGCAACCATGGTCACCGCCGGCGTCTACATGATTGGTCGAATGAATGGGCTGTTCGCCATGGCTCCCGACACAATGATGGTCGTCGCCATCATCGGTGCCGCGACAGCAATTTTCGCTGCGACCATCGGCTTTGCGCAGAACGATATCAAGCGCGTACTCGCATACTCCACCGTCTCCCAGCTTGGTTTCATGTTTATGGCAATGGGTGTCGGTGCTTTTACTGCCGGTATCTTCCACCTGATGACACATGCTTTCTTCAAGGCTTGCCTCTTCCTCGGTTCCGGTTCGGTTATCCACGCCATGCACCATGCCCTGCACAAAGCGCATCTAGATGATGATCCGCAGGACATGCGCAACATGGGTGGTTTGCGTAAATTCATGCCGGTGACCTGGGCGACATTCGGTATTTCATGCCTGGCTATTGCCGGTATGCCGTTTTTTGCTGGATTCTTCTCCAAGGATGAAATCCTCTGGTGGTCCTTCGCGTCTTCCCGCGGCAGTATGTTTGTCTGGGTTGTCGGTTCGATAGCGGCCTGTATGACGGCCTTTTACATGTTCCGCTGTCTCTACATGACCTTTCACGGTGATCAAAAAACTGATCCCCGTGCCAAGGACCACGTTCACGAGTCACCGTGGGTTATTACTCTTCCACTAGTCGTTCTTGCGGTATTGGCAACGGTTGGTGGTTTCGTCGGTATTCCGCATGCCATCGACTTTTTCCACGTCGGCAACAAGCTGGATCAGTTTTTGGCCCCGGTTTTCCATCACACCCAGCAAACCTATGATATTGCCGCCCATGGCAGTGCCTCGACTGAGATTGCCTTGATGGTGCTTTCAGTGCTCATCGGACTGACCGGCATCGCTATCGCTACGGTCATGTACATGAAGAGACCCGACCTGCCGGCCAAGTTTACTGCCAAATTCAGCAAACTGCACCGTTGGGTTTACAACAAGTGGTACATCGATGAATTGTATGACTTTCTGATTGTTAATCCATGCAAGGCCTTCGGTCATTTCTGCTGGCGCAGTTTCGATGTTGCCGTTATTGACGGAATAGTTAACGGTTTCGGTTTTGTCACCAAAGGTATTTCTTCAGGACTTCGTTATCTCCAGACCGGTTTGACACAGACCTATGCGGCCGGCATGGTCATCGGAGTTGTTGTTTTGGTTGGTTATTTTGTCCTTGGCTAACAGCCACCGGACGATTTTTAGAGTTTTTACAAGGAGCGTTTTGCAATGAGCGAACACCTTCTCAGTTTGATGACTTTCCTGCCCTTGGTGGGTATGGTAATCCTGCTGTTTATCCCCAGGGACAATGAGCCTTTACTGAAGAGCTTTACCCTGATCGTGACACTGGTTACCTTCTTTGTCAGCTTGCCGCTGGCATTTAATGATGCATTCCGGACCAGTTCTGAAATGCAGTACACCGAATTTGCATCGTGGATCAACATCGGTGGATTTTTCCAGATGAACTACAACGTCGGTATCGACGGTATTTCCCTCTGGCTGGTCCTGTTGACGACCTTCATTATGCCGATCGCGGTTCTCTCAACCTGGAAAGCTGTGCCCAAAGGCGTTAAAGGTTTCATGGCGCTGCTGCTACTGCTGGAAACAGCAATGCTCGGTGCTTTTATTTCCCTTGACCTGTTCCTGTTTTACATTTTTTGGGAACTGATGCTGATTCCGATGTACTTCCTGATTGGTATCTGGGGCGGCAAAAACCGTATTTACGCTGCTGTTAAATTCTTTATTTATACCGCTGTCGGTTCCTTGCTGATGCTGGTAGCTATCATCTATGTTTACTACTATGCGATTCAATCTGGCCTGAGCATGGACGGCTTCAGCATCGCTCAGTTCTACATGATGGAGATTCCGGCCGGCTTGCAGCTCTGGTTATTCCTGGCCTTTGCCTTCAGCTTCGCGATCAAGGTGCCGATGTTCCCGCTGCACACCTGGTTGCCTGACGCCCATACTGAAGCGCCGACGGCTGGTTCCGTTATCCTGGCGGCTATTTTGCTGAAGATGGGTACTTACGGTTTCGTACGCTTCGCTATTCCCCTGTTTCCGGAGGCCCTGCAAACCTGTATGCCTTACCTGGCAACCCTCTGTGTTGTCGGTATCATCTACGGCTCCCTGGTTGCCATGGTGCAGAGCGATGTGAAGAAGCTCGTTGCCTACTCTTCAGTGGCTCACCTCGGTTTCGTTATGCTCGGAGTCTTCGCCTTGAACCTTCAGGGTATGGCCGGCGGTCTGATTCAGATGATCAATCACGGCATCTCGACCGGCGCGCTCTTCCTTATTGTCGGGTTCATTTATGAGCGTCGCCATACTCGCGAAATTTCCGAATTTGGTGGTCTCGCCAAGAGAATGCCGATCCTGACGACAATCTTTATGATTATCACCTTTTCCTCGATTGGCCTGCCGGGCACCAACGGTTTCGTTGGCGAATTCCTGGCCATTATGGGCGCCTTTGAAAGTGGTCTTCGCTGGTATGCGGTTGTTGCCACCCTTGGCGTTATCCTCGCTGCTGTCTACATGCTCTGGATGTTCCAGAGGGTTATGTTTGGTGAACTGACAAATCCGAAAAATGCCGAATTGAAAGATCTCTCGGCACGCGAAATTGTTATCATGATTCCGCTGCTGATCTTCGTATTCTGGATCGGTATCTTCCCGAATACATTCTTTGACAAAATGAATCCTTCCCTCGAAAACCTGATTGATCAGGTTAAGGGGAAGCAGCAGGTCGCCATGGTGCAGCATGTAGATGCGCCTGAACACCTGGAATTTAAATAAACGGATCATTACTGTTTCCGGAGGAACTTGTTCATGGAAAATCTGGTGCAAACCGCCTTGGCAAATGTGAATTTTTCGGCGATCATGCCATCGCTGATTCTGATCTGCTTCGGCATGGCCCTTTTGCTGATCGGTGTTTTTTCTCGCCGCGGCCGGACAACTCATATTGCCTGGATCAGTATCATTGGCCTGGTTATTACTGCTGTATACACTTACGTTGATTGGATGGATGCGGAATCCCATTTCGGATTTGCCGGGCATGTCGCGCAGGACAATTTTGCGGTCTTCTTTAATATCATCTTTCTCGTAGCGGCCGTTCTGACCATTCTGATGTCGGATGACTATCTGAAGCGTGAAGGCTACCCGATCAACGAGTATTACGCTCTGATCCTGTTCACCACTGCCGGGGCCATGTGGATGGCATCTGGTACCGATCTGATGACCATTTTCCTCGGTCTTGAGGTCCTGTCGATTTCACTCTATGTGCTCGCCGGCCTTTTCCGTGGTGATGTTCGTTCGAATGAAGCTGGCCTGAAATATTTCCTGCTCGGCGCTTTTTCGACCGGATTCCTTCTTTATGGTGTTGCTCTGTTGTACGGCGTTGCTGGCACGACAAACATCGCCGATATCGGCATGTACCTTTCGGCACACAAGGCTGCTCTGGGCAATCCGATGACGATTGCCGGGATGGTCCTGCTCAGCACCGGTTTCCTCTTCAAGATCGGAGTTGTGCCGTTTCACATGTGGACCCCTGACGTTTACCAGGGCGCTCCGACTCCGATTACGGCATTCATGAGTGCCGGTCCTAAGGCAGCGGCAATAGCAGCTTTCTTGCGTATTCTTCTGTTGGGTCTTGGTGACTTACAAGCCGAATGGTCGATGATGCTGTGGGTTCTGGCTGTCCTGACAATGACCGTTGGTAACTTTGTCGCTATTTCGCAGACCAATCTCAAGCGGATGCTGGCTTATTCTTCCATCTCCCATGCCGGTTATGCGTTGGTTGGTATTGTTGCCGCCAATGAGATCGGGATTTCTGGCGTCATGTTTTATATGCTTGCCTATACCTTCATGAATATCGGCGCCTTTGCTGTGCTGGTTCTGGCAGGTAAAAAGGGCGAAGAGAATTTAACTCTCGATGGCTTTGCCGGGTTTGGTTATAAGCGGCCATTTCTTGGTGTCGCCATGTGTATCTTTCTCTTTTCCTTGATGGGCTTGCCACCGACCGCAGGCTTTGCTGGTAAATTCTACGTATTTGCTGGTGCGATCAAGGCGGGTTATATCTGGCTGGCAATCATCGGTGTTCTCAACTCGGCCGTATCTCTCTACTATTATTTACGAGTCATGGTTTATATGTACTTCCGTGAGCCACTGGAGGATTACTCCTGGGTCAAATTGCACGCTGGAGCGGTCATTTCTATCGTTCTGGCTCTCCTCGGTGTTCTCTACCTTGGTGTTTTGCCCGACGGTGTTATGGAGATGGCGAAGTTGGCCTTCTTCTAACGAAGCCGTATCTCTGAATGACAAAAGCCCTCCGGATTACCGGGGGGCTTTTTTTTTAGGAATCATATTTCTTTTTGAAATCTATCAGCTAAACCTTGGTTAGCAACAAGTTCACAAGGATGAATAAAAGTTTAAACAAGTAGACTAAAGGAGAATAAACAGCGTTTGCCAGATCATGATGTTCCATTAAAATGATAATAGGAGATACGATGCTTATTCGAGTTATGTACAAAGACGGTCGCCAAGATCGCGTGAAGGCAGCTCAACTGCAAGGGTTGATTGAAAGCCGCCAGATCAAGATGTTTAAGCGTTTCAGTGGCTGGGTGTCAGTTGGCTGTGACGAGACACGGGAAAGGCCGATTGGAACAGAAGAACACGATGGTCGTGAAAGACGCAAAAAAGAAGAAATAAAGAATATATTTCTTGATGAGCCGTCTGATCTTTGAGGCTCCGCAGGTGCAGACGGGTCATCTTAAGGTTGAATCGCATAAATTTCTGCACAGTAACAGGCTTGATTGTCAATGATTGCCAGTGTACACTTTTGCGGCTTGTTTCTCTATTTCTGGAGTCGCAATGACCTTTATTGAAAAAACTGTGGCTTTGCTGCAGATGATAAAATTCTCTCATACAATCTTTGCGTTTCCCTTTGCGTTAATGGGCGTTGTCCTGGCATCGCTGGTCAG
>JBFFPW010000008.1:0-13223 GCA_041573815.1 Desulfuromonadales bacterium | reverse complement strand
CGGCTGTCGGGCCGGGACCCGACGATCTTGCTCTAATGTAAAAAGGGACCCAGACGGGCCCCTTTTATTCACAAAGATATTTCCCAACCTACTCCCCCATCTTCGCTCGATACCGCTCAAGCAAAACGTCAACCAACACGTCAACATCCTCAGCCCCGACGGCGCGAGCAAATTCACGAATAAAACCGCGCAGATAAACCGGAGCCGGCAAGCGATCAAACCTCTCCTGCTCGATACACTCAAGATGAAAACTACCAACCTTGGTTCTTTCTGCGACATCCCTGAGAGTCATACCACGGACTTCACGTAACTCTTTCAGGTAAACACCGGGAGCTTTTTCCGGATCAGCAGAGACCTCAGCTGGCGGAAGGACACAGATAATTGGCTCGGCTTCCGGCTTCACCGGCTCTTTGCGCTTGATCAGCTTCTTGGAAAGAATTTGCTCATAGGCCGACTGAAGAGAATCAAGCTTCTCTTGACGATCCGCATACTCGAGCAAGGAATAAGTTGCCAGGGAATCCTCGCCGTAGAGGGCGCGAAGATTATTGAACGCCTGCTCAACTTCACGCAAACTGGCGTCCGGCATCAAACCGAGAGTTTCATAGCTTTTTTTAAGTACGTCTTCCATGTCTGTACTCCGTCGAAGGACAGATTGTGCGAACGACTCTCTCTATATCATCGGAAAATGGCGAACTCGGAAACATATCAAGGGTCGGGCGTCGCGCTTTCAATGAAGCAAGAACCCGCTCATCTGCGCGGATATTTCCAGCAACTTTTATATCAATTGCAAAAAAGTCACGACAGGCCATGGCGATTTTACTGCCAAGATCAAGATCTTCGCCTCGCCGCACCTGGTTAACAATCAACTGCGGTGTCAACAGCGCCATATTTTCAGACAGAACCTTGCCAACATCTGGATCAATCGACAGAATATCCCGCACCAGATCGCGCGGCGACTTTATTCCTCGTTCGACTTTTTCAGCCAGAACAGCATCGACCAACGTTTCAGCCTTGAGCGTCTTCACCACCCTCTTCAATTTCCGGTAATAAACCGCCTTGAGGAAGTGGTAGGCATTCTCAACCGAGGTTGGAGTCGGCATGACCACGAGCACACCTTCATGGGCCGCGAGAAAAAAGTCGATAACATTGAAAGAGCTGCCGGCGCCAAGATCGATAAAAATATGATCGGCGTTCAGAGAAAAGATCTGGCGAATAACTTTCATCTTCTGAACATGAGCCGGGTTGGCCATATCGAGAAGGGCCTTGGCGCCACTGATCAACCAGAGGTTATCGTATTGAGTTGGCAGGAGAATATCCTGCAAGCCGGAGACTTCTTTGCGAAAAAGATCGGACAAGGTCCGCTCAGGGTTGTTCAGTCCGACAAAAGTATGGAGATTGGCACCTCCAAGATCGGCATCGACCAGTATGCAGCGCTCTCCACGGCGTGCCAGTGAAAGGGCAACACTGGTCGTAATGGCCGACTTGCCAACGCCCCCCTTGCCACCACCAATAGCCCAGACACGGGGTTTACGGTTTTGTTCTACGGATCCAGGTTGATCCGTCATGATTGGCTCCCTGCCGAAGTCGACCAGATAAGCTCAGGCCGACAATCAGCACCAGACAATAAAAAACATTACAAAACAAAAAGACACCTTCCCATTTGTCCTGTAATTTCAGTCAAATGTCAACCTTCACCTGTTTTTAACCCGGCCAAAACTCCCGAAAAAGATGACTGCGGCAAACGCCACTGTGATCGACGAAACAACGAACAGATAACTGAAGACAACATCCGCTGGCCGGGTCAGAGATGGAATTGTGCCGTCGAACAGATCGATAAAGCGGCCGACGAATGAGGTACCAAAAGCTCCGGAGGTAAAAAAGACCAGGTTATACAAGCCCATGCCGACCCCGGCTTTATCCTGCGGCAAGGTCGTCGATACCGACTTGGCCAGGGCCGACTGGATAAACGAAAAACCAGTGTAGCAAACAATAAGTACCAGCAAAACAGCCACTATCCCCTTGCCTAATAGCCCGGCCATTAAAAGGTAGCCGGTCACCAAGAGACCGAGGCCGGCATAAACGACCGGAGTGCTGCCGACACGATCAGCCATACGACCACCGACAAAACCGAGGCAGGCGGCACTCAAGGCCCCTGGGAAAATAATCATGCCGATCTGCACGGTCGGCAGCGCATAGACCATTCGCAACAACAGCGGAATCGAAAAGAAATAACCGAAAACCGTGCCGACAGCGAAGAAAGTGCAGACCAGACCCTGCCGGAACAATTTGTTCTGCAGGAGTTGTGGGCTGACAAAAGGATTTTCAGTTCGGTAGATATGGCGAAAAAACAGGACAAAGAAACAGAGCGCCACCGCCAGGGCCAGCCAGAAAAGTTGGGTGACAAAAACCAGCAGTGAGGTCACGGCAATACCGAGCAGAACAGCACCGGCAATATCAAAAGAATCCGGGCGCGTTTTTTCTTTCGGGAGCAATCGCAGAGCACCATAGACTGCCAGCAACGTCACCAGGGAGATAAGAAAGAGATAACGCCAGTGCCAGTTGCCGGCAATAAAGCCACCGGCGACCGGACCGACTCCGGCGGCAAAAGCAACCGTTGACGCAGCCGCACCGAGAACTCGGCCACGAGCGGTGACCGGAAAGTAACGGGTCGCGACCAGCATTGCCATGGCCGGTATCGCCCCGCCACCGCTCGCCTGCACGAATCTGCCAACAAGCAGGGTTGAGTAGTTTTGCGACAGATAACCGAGCAATGCGCCAACGTTAAAAAGGAGCAGACCAATAACCATCAACCGTCGGACCGGGTAAATATCAGCCAACTTTCCATAGGTCACCGAGGCCAAGGCAAACACGATAATATAACCGGTCATGACCCAACTGACTTCAGCGGCCGACAGTGAAAAATCACGAGCAATATCAGGGATGGCAACATTGAACATGGTTCCGTTAAGAACCGAGAAGAAAATAATGCTGCAAAGAAAAGCAACAACCCGGAATTGGAACCTTTTATTTTCTGTGAAATTAATTTCCACCGGCATCCTGACGAAGAAAGGTCGGTAGCAATGCCAACCGCTATGATAGTAGCCGATTCATTAGGGATGAACAATGTTTTTACAGTCGGCAATTCCTTGATTTCCATACCCTTTTCACCGTATATTTAAAAACTTGTAAATACTGAGCAGACCGATCAGTTTCCCCCGGAGCAGAGATTGCACGAACTTGGGATCACCCAGAGCATAGTAGAGATCGCTGAGCAAACGGCACGCGAACAGAACGCTGTCAAAGTCTTGAGCGTAACAATCGAAGTCGGTGAACTCTCTGGAGTCATTCCTGACGCCGTTGAATTCTGCTATGAAGCCTGCATTCAGGAGACTTTGCTCGAAGGGAGTCGACTGATTATCAACTTTATCCCCGGACTGGCTAAATGTGACGAATGCCGGGCCGAAGCAAAAATTGACAACATGACGTTCAGCTGTCCGGCCTGTGGCAGCTATTCGCTGCAACGTTTACAGGGTGAAGAATTATCTATCAAGGAAGTGGAGATCGAATAGAAATGTGCATCGATTGCGGCTGTGCCGAAAACCATACTCACAATCACGACCACAAACATAATCAGGACACAACCCGGACGATCAGCGTCGGCGAGAGTCTGCTCGCCAAGAACGACCGTCTGGCGGCCGGAAACCGGAAGATGTTCAACGATGCCGGGTTGCTCACCCTCAATCTGGTCAGCTCCCCTGGTTCCGGCAAAACAACCCTGCTGGAGAAAACCCTGTCTGATCTCAAAGAGAGCTTCAGCTTTGCCGTACTCGAGGGCGACCAGCAGACCGCCAATGATGCCGACCGCATCGCCGCGACCGGAGTACCGGTGCACCAGATCAATACCGGCGCCGGCTGCCATCTCGATGCCCACATGGTCGGTCACGGCGTAGAGCATTTCGACCTTGCCGCCACCGATGTCCTGATGATTGAGAATGTCGGCAACCTGGTCTGCCCGGCGTCTTTCGATCTCGGCGAAGACCTCAAGGTTGCCGTTCTTTCGACCACCGAAGGTGAGGACAAGCCGGCTAAATATCCACAGATGTTCCGGGCGGCCGAAATCATGATTATCAACAAGATCGACCTGTTACCGTACCTTGATTTTGATATGGAAAAATGTCGCGATTATGCCATGCAGGTCAATCCCGATCTGACTATCTTCGAACTCTCCTGTCGTAGCGGCGAGGGCCTCGACACATGGTATGCGTGGCTGGATACACAGGTTAAGAACAAGAATAAAAATACTTAACGGAGAGGCGCAGAGAAGCAAGAGACAGGAAAGAAATACATAACCGGTTTCCTCTCTGTACCTCCACGACTCTCTGCCTCAGCGTTAAAAAACTTTTTTAGGAGTTTTTATAAAATGTGCCTTGGTGTTCCGATGTTAGTCAAAACAATTGAGAACGATGTTGCCATGTGTGAGATCGATGGCGTGCAGCGTGAAGCGAGTCTGATGATGATCGATGGCGTCGAGGTCGGTGACTATGTTCTGATCCATGCCGGCTTCGCCATTGAAAAAATTGACGAGGATGAAGCACAACTGACTCTCGATGTGCTCCGTTCAGCCCTTGATCAGGGTCTGGTGCCGGAATGAAACTGACCACTCCGTTTCGCGACCCTGAACTCGCCAAGGGCCAACTGGAAGAGATCAAAAGGGTTGTTGCTGACCACGACAAGGTTATCACCCTGATGGAGGTTTGCGGCACGCACACCATGGCGATCTACCAGCATGGTATTCGTGCCCTGCTGCCGGAAAAAATCCGGCTGATCTCCGGTCCCGGCTGCCCGGTCTGCGTCACTCCGGTCGGTTATGTCGACCATGCCGTCGCCCTCTCCCGCCGACCCAACACAATTATCGCCACCTTCGGCGACATGATCCGCGTCCCTGGCTCCTCCAGCAGCCTGATTCGCGAACAGGCCAAAAGCGCCCGGATCAAAATCGTCTACTCACCGCTTGATGCCGTTGCTATCGCCGAAAAGAACCCGGACCAGGAGGTTGTCTTTCTTGGCGTCGGTTTTGAGACCACCACTCCAACCATTGCCGGTGCCGTGCTGACTGCCGAGAAAAAGGGGCTAAAGAACTTCTCCGTGTTGACCAGTCACAAAACCATGCCGGCGCCGATGGCAGTGCTGGTCGGCGATCCTGAACTTCAGGTTGATGGCTACATCTGTCCGGCCCATGTCAGTGCTATCATCGGTTCTGATGCCTACAAACCTCTGGTTGAAGCTTATCAGGTCCCCGCCGTTATCACCGGCTTTGAACCCCTTGATGTTCTGCAAGGGATCACCATGTTGGCCAGGCAAGTCGTTAACGGCGAAGCAAAAGTCGAGACTCAATACAGCCGGGTTGTTAAACCGGAAGGAAATCCCAAAGCGCGTGAAATTCTCTACAAGGTTTTCCAGCCTTGCTCAGCCCGCTGGCGCGGCATCGGTGACATCCCCGACAGCGGCCTCGAGCTGCGGCCGGAATATGAAGTATTTAATGCCGCCGCCAAACTGGTCGTCGAAATCGAAGAACCACGCGAACACGCCGGCTGCCTCTGTGGCGAAATTCTAAAAGGTAAAGTCCGCCCGACCGATTGCAAACTGTTCCGGACTATCTGCACCCCGGAAGAACCGGTCGGCGCCTGTATGGTATCAAGCGAAGGTACCTGCGCAGCTGAATATAAGTACGGCAGTTGAAAAGACCTCATCTGCGTTGTTGCTCTCGACTTCGTCGCTGCGGAGTAGCTACCGCTACACCTCACTCCTCAGTTTTTGAGCGCCTAGCATCTGAGAACTTTTGAACTGCCTTGAGCGTTTGATCTGAGTTTAATAACAGGAGCTTTAATTTGAAATCCGACATCATCCTTCTCGGTCACGGCAGTGGCGGCAAAATGAGCCACCAGCTGCTCGACGATATTATCATCCCGGCACTTTCCGGCATCGCCCAGAGCGAGCAGAACGATGCGGCTATTCTCGCGGCACCGAATGGTCGCCTCGCCTTCACCACCGACTCCTATGTTGTCGACCCGATTTTTTTTCCGGGTGGCTGCATCGGTGATCTGGCGATCAACGGCACGGTCAATGACCTGGCAATGGCCGGGGCAAAACCGTTGGCGATCAGTGTCGGCCTGATTCTCGAAGAAGGTTTGTCGGTCGATGATCTCCAGGAAATTCTGCGGGCGATGCGTAAAGCGGCCGACCATGCCGGAGTCAACATTGTCACCGGTGACACCAAAGTGGTGCCACGTGGCAAAGCCGACAAAATATTCATCAACACCTCCGGCGTCGGTGTCATCGAACATGACCTGACTATTTGTGGCAGTGGTGCCAAACCGGGCGACAAGGTCCTGATTAACGGCACTGTCGGCGATCACGGCATGGCGGTGCTGGCCAGTCGCGAAGGACTGGAACTGGAGAGCGCTATTGAGACCGATTGCGCCGAACTGCACAGTCTGGTCGAGGTCATCCTGAAAGCAGGGGGTGAAAATGTTCACGTTCTGCGCGACCCGACCCGCGGCGGTGTTGCCACCACCCTCAAGGAGATTGCCCTGCAGTCAGCAGTCGATATTGACCTGGTTGAATCAGAGATCCCGGTCCGTGAAGATGTCGGCGGTGCCTGCGCAATCCTCGGCCTGGACCCTCTGTTTGTCGCCAACGAAGGGAAGCTCCTGGCTGTAGTGACAGACGACGTTGCCGACGAAGTCCTTGCCGCCATGCAGAACCATCCGACCGGTCAGAATGCGGCTATTATCGGTACCGTTATCAGTGGGGGGAGTGGCAAGCTGGCTCTGCAAACGACTATTGGCGGTCGGCGCTCAGTGGAAATGCTGGCCGGGGAGCAGTTGCCGAGAATTTGCTGATAAAAGAAGAGTAAAACGTTCCCGGTCTGGGATGAAGACGACTACATGGGGAACCGAAGTACCATTTCTGTCATTTCACCCGGAGGACTCAAGACCACCAGCTCTCCACCATGCTCCTGCATAATGGTGGCAGAAATGCTCAAACCAAGACCTGTCCCGACACCAGTCGGTTTTGTTGTGAAAAATGGCTGCAGAATTTTACTGAGAATTTCCGGGGGGATATTCGGCCCGTTATTGGCAATAATCAATTGAATATAGCTTTGCTCGTCATTCTTGTCGACTTCAGCTCTGACTAAAATCTTCCTGTCCTTCGAAGAATTTCCACCCAATGCCTGGCAGGCATTTCTGAGAATATTGATAATGACCTGTTCGACCTGCTGGGGGTTACAGGAGACTGGTGGAAGCGCTTCAGGCCACTCAAAATTCACCTGAACAGCTGCCTGCCTGATTTTCTGGTTCAAAAGCACCAGAGACGCATTAACAAGCTGCTTAAGGTCGTTAAAACTTTTCAGCCCCTTTGAGTCCCTGGCGTAGTTCAGCAGATTTTCGACAATATCCGCGACCCGGATACCTTCATTCTGGATTCTTGTTAATAGATCCCTCTGGTCTTCGCTCAAACCTTCCTGGTTCATGAGAATCTGGCTGTAATTAATGACACCGGAAATCGGGTTGTTGATTTCATGAGCAACACTCGCTGCCAGTTCACCAATTGAGGCCAGTTGTTCCGTTCTGATTCTTTCTTTCTCTATTCTGGTCTTATCCGTAACATCAATAAGGATGCAGTTTGTACTCAGAAAGTCACCATTTTTATCGTAATTTGCCCGACCATGCAGCGTGACCAGCAGAGCCTGACCGTTTTTGTGGATTATTTCAAAAGCAGCATCACGGACTTCACCCTGTTTTTTCAGTATGGGAAAACGCTCGGCAACCAATGCTTCAGATTCGGCGGTCATTAAATCTGAAAATTTACGGCCGAGAATTTCATCGCGATGATAACCAAAGGTATTTTCCCAGGCAGGATTGACATCAAGATATCTTCCGTCCGGACCAAGGGACTGATAACTTAACGGACTTTCGAGAAAAAAAGATCTGAAGCTGTCGGTTGAATCTCCACCGGAACCAGCATCAAGGTTTGCTTCTTGTTCAAATGTATTATTTTCCATTGCAATTCCCCCCAAACGAAGTACTGCAGTCAGGAATTGAATGCCGCATAGAACATGCCAGAACAAACGATAGCCGACTGAAAATCTTCATAGCCTGTTATTTCAACAACATGCAGAGGGAAACACGCTGTGAAAGCGGAGTATCTCTTTCGGAGGCAGGCATAAGGCAATGCCACCAGTCTCAGTGGGAATCCACTGTGATATGGCGCAGACGAAACTCTTGCTTACTTAAAATAAGCGCCAGCCTTACAACCCGGACGGATAACCCTCCATGATTTTTCGAACCACCGCAACGACTTTTCCTGGTTGAGCATCAGAGGCAATGATACTCCCCCGACCGGACCAGACAACCGTTTTATTTCGATCGCTCAATTCGATGACCAAAACACCCTGTTTGAACTTTCGCTCATTGACGGCACCGGCCTGCGCTTCTGCTGAACGCTGGTTGTAGGTTCCGGGCGTGACACTTTCTGCGGCAAACAGCGACTGCCAGAAACTTTTCTGCGGACTGACCGTCACTCGGTAGCTAACGGTCAAATCACCCTTCTCCGACTTTTTCAGCCCATCCCCGTGCAGTTCTTCTTCGGTTGTCTGAACGATCAAGCGATGCATGATATCTCTCTGGGCCTGCATAATAGCAGTCTCCGGCCTTGCTTCCTGCCATTGATAACTGTTGAACTGGCTGAAATCGACTTCGGGCTTGGTAAAGGTTGAAAACTCCGGAGCTGGCTTGGCGCAACCAAAAAGCATTAAAGTTGCCACGATCAGAAGACTCATTCCTTTTCGAATAAACATTATCAAGCACCCTTCTGGTTGTGAGGAGTCGGTAAAATTAAATTCTTTTTACAGTATAACTTGTTCATTCAGAAGAATCGACTAAGCTTTTCCTTATACCCCCATAATTTCCAAAGGAGTCTGTCATGGGAGCAAAGGGAACGATTGGCATTCTGACCGGCGGTGGCGATGTTCCAGGGTTGAATCCGGCGATTCGCGCTGTCACCATCAGAGCCCGCCGGGAAGGTTATCGGGTCATCGGTATCCGCCGCGGCTGGGCCGGTCTGGTCGATATGGTCCGCGACGATAAAACAGATAACAGTGACTGTTTTATCGAGTTGACCGAAAACATTGTCAACCGGGCCGGACGGACTGGCGGCACCTTCCTGCATAGTTCACGGACCCGCCCCAGCCACCTGCCGCATACCAATGTTCTGCCACATTTACGTGACGCCTACCCTGACAAGATAAACGACCTGACCCCCGAGGTCCTGAAGAACCTTGAATTCCTCGGCATCGATGTTTTGATTCCAATTGGTGGTGATGACACACTGAGCTATGGCCAACGCCTGCATGAAGAAGGGGTCAACGTCGTCGCGATCCCGAAAACGATGGACAATGACGTCCCCGGCACCGATTACTGCATCGGTTTTTCAACCTGCGTCACCCGGACTATCGAAATGACCCACGCCCTGCGCACTTGTGCCGGCTCGCATGAACGCTTCCTGGTCCTCGAGGTTTTTGGCCGCTACGCCGGTTTCACCGCCCTGCTGCCGACTATGGCGGGCGCCGCTGACCGCTGTGTCATCCCGGAGCACCCGTTCGACATTGAGCTACTGACGGAGATGATGACCGAAGATCGCAACCGCCATCCGAGCAATTATTCGGTGGTTCTGGTTTCGGAGGGAGCGACGATGGTTCACCATGACGACATGTCATTTGAGGGAGAAGAGGTGGATCAGTATGGCCATAAGAAACTGGGGGGCATCGGCGACCAGGTGGCACAGCAGTTGAAAGACCTAAGCCCGAAGTACAACAATGGTCGGCGGGTCAATGTCGTCAATCAACGCCTCGGCTACCTGGTGCGCTGTGGAGACCCGGATGCCCTCGATTCGATCGTACCAATGGCCTTTGGCAACATCGCTCTTGATTTAGTCATGGAGAAGAATTTCGGGCGTCTGATCAGTCTGCACAACGGCTGTTATGACAGCGTGCCGATCGGAGTGGTCACCGGCCAGAAGAAGCTGGTCGATGTCAACAAGCACTATCAAGTTGAACGACTGCGGCCGATCTATGAAACCTTCCTGCGGCAACCGCTCTTCATCATGACCGGCGACTATTGATCAGTCGAGCAGGGCGTCAATCGCCTCGAAGTTGATCTCTCGATCAGCCAGTGACTGGACCAGGGTGATTTTTTGCCGGTCATCGGCGGTGATTTTCGACACATCTTCCATCAGAAGGTTGAAGATATCGGCTGTAATCCTGGCACAGCGGATATAGGGCAAATCACTGTCATCGAGAATCTTCTGAGTGGTTTCAGAGACGTCTGTGGTGCCGGCGATCAGGACACCTGCCAACTTGGTCCGGTACTCATGAATATGGTATAGAGACGCCAGGGTGACCAACAGCTCATCTCGCGAGCTGGTCACCACCAGCAGAGTTGAGTCTTCAAGAATCTCAATGACCCTCTGGCAGGAAGCAGCACCAAGCTGAATGTGGTGACAGATCTGGGTTGCCTGAACTTTTGTTGCCCGCAGCTCGGCATTGAGCAACTTGGTAATATGATTCAGGGTCGGGTGAGCGAGAATTCTTGAGAAGTTAAAGCCGCCCTCGACGGCAATCCCTTCACGTTCAAAAGACATCCGCAGATAATTCAGTGTTCGCTCTCTTTTATCAGCAATCAGTTTATTTGGCAGAATGCCGACGACGCGGGCGCCCTCCTGGCGAAAGAGGGCAAGATTCAGATGGACGGCATCGATAACATTGCCGATGCCGCCGCCGGCGACCATCAAAACCGGAGCGTCAAGGATTTTAGCCAGAACGGCGTTGTTCAAACCAACCACGGCACCGACACCACTGTGTCCTGCCCCCTCGACAATCAGAAAGTCGTATTTTTCATCCATAATGGCAAAAGCTTCCTGAGCTTTCGCCATCAAGCTCTCCCGGGAAATTTCCCCGGCGAGAACCTTGCGGGTCGTGTCAGGATGCAGAACCACCGGTGACATCAAATCGATGTCATCGCCGAGGCCATAAACTTTGGCGATCAGGGCGGCGTCCATATCAACATCGCGCCCCTTGTATTTGATCAGCTTCGGACCGAGTGGCTTGATAAAACCGACCCGCTCGTACTTCTTGCGCGCCAGATGCATTAATGAAAGGCTGGTCGTTGTTTTGCCGCAGTTCTGCCCGGTCGCGGCGATAAATATTTTTCGAGCCATGAAAGATCTCCTGTGATGATAATGGACGGATAAATCATAACATGGCATCATGCATTCTGACAGTTCTGAAAATATAAAGTGACTGATGAATTCTACCCTCGAAAAAATCTGCAAACATTTCCCAGCTGACCTGCCGACCGAGCCATGTCGATTATTCCATGGTCGAGGTGCAACGGTTCCGGGATGTGATTTTTTGACCATAGACTGGTACCCGCCACTGGTCCTCATCATTTTCTATGAAAACCGCGATACAACGTGGATTGACCAACTTGGTGCGCAGCTCATAAAAGTATATAGCGACCAAATCGAAGCAATTATCGTTCAATCAAGGGCCTCTGACCGGGCCGGTGCCAAACTTTTTTACGGGTCAATACCGGAGCCGTGCATTATCCAGGAAAACGGTCTCCGCTATCAAATCGATCCCCTGGCCGAACAGAACATCGGCTTTTTCCCCGACATGAAACCTGGACGCAAACTGGTTCGCAACATCAGCCGCAACAAAAAAATCCTCAACCTCTTCGCTTATACCTGTTCGCTCTCTGTCGCTGCTATCGCCGGTGGCGCCCAACGGGTGGTTAACCTCGACATGAACCGGAACCTTCTCAATTGGGGAAAAGAGAATCACCACCTGAACGGTCACGACCTGCGTGATGTCTCTTTCCTGGCACACAATCTCTTTAAATCATTTGCCCGCCTGCGGCAGACCGGCCCGTTTGATCTGGTTATCATCGACCCCCCTTATCGTCAGGGAGGAAGTTTCAAGGCTGAGCGCGACTGGCCGAAAATAATTAAACGGCTCCCTTCGCTGCTCTCTCGAAATGGCGAAATTGTCGCCGCTGTCAGTGCACCGGAACTCGGTCGAAAATTCCTACGAGATCAGTTCCAGACGAACTTGCCCCAGGCAATACTGTTGCATGAATTAATCGCCGACACCGACTTTCCTGAAGCCGATTCGGATAAAGGTCTGCACATTCAGCATTACCAACTGCAGGATTCTTGACCCTCATCAGCAATTTACCTAAAATGGGTCATTCCTGAAAACGAAAGGCTGTTGAAAAATGAAAATTGTTATTGATGAAACCAAGTGCTGCGGCTCGGGAGAGTGTGCCAAGGCCTGCCCGGAAAATGCCATCACCATCGTTGATGGTCTGGCCGTTGTTGATCATGAAAAGTGTGATCTCGACGGTCTCTGTATACCGGCCTGCCCTTACAGTGCTGTCAGCCATGAAGAGTAGTTGTTATCTTGGATTTATTTGAACAGAAGCCCCGGAGGTCATAATCTGTCGGGGCTTCTGTTTTAGCTGCACAGCAAGGAGATTTCATGAAAAAGTTCCTGCAATTTACCAAGACAACCGTGCTCGGCGGGCTGGTGGTGATTGTGCCAGTAGCCATTCTGATTTATGCCGGCGGTGAAATCTTTGTCTCCTTAATTGAGATCACGACACCACTCACCGCCTGGATGCCTTTTCATCCGGCATTTAATGCCTTGATTGCATCAGCTGCGGCCATCGCTATTACCGTAGCTATCTGCTTTTTCGCCGGCCTGTTACTCAATACCCTGTGGGGCAACGCCGTCCGCGACTGGCTGGAGAAAAAAGTTTTCAGCCGTATCCCGATGTACTCGGCCCTGAAAGGGCTGACCCAACGCTTTGCTGGCATTGAAAATTCAGGATACCCGGTTGTCGAGGTTGACCTCTATGGGTCCGATTGCCGGGTGTTGGGGGTCGTCGTTGAGAATCTTGCCGACGGCAGAAAAGCTGTCTATATCCCTTCTTCACCTGTCGTTACCGTCGGCCAAATGATCGTTGTTCCGACAAGTTCACTCAAAGAAATTGATGCCTCGTTGACCGAAATGTTCACTTCGGTATCACAAATGGGGATTGAAACGATCAAGCTTTACAAAGAAACTAGTCAACCGTAGCGCCAAAGCCGACCCGACTGTCGCT
>JBFFPW010000007.1:0-14023 GCA_041573815.1 Desulfuromonadales bacterium | reverse complement strand
GCTTGGGTCCTTGCTATCAAGCTGCAGCGGGTTCTTACCTTCGAGAGCAAGACGCGGATCGTAACGGAACAGCGGCCAGTGACCACATGCGACCGCTTCACGACAGTTGTCGACCGCCTTGGTCATGTTGATACCATGGGCGATACAGTGGCTGTAGGCAATAATCAGAGACGGGCCATCGTAGGCATCTGCTTCGATCATTGCTTTAACAACCTGGGCCGGATTCGACAAGGCGACCCGGGCAACGTAGATGTTGCCATAGGTCATGGCGATCATCGACAGGTCTTTCTTCGGCATGATTTTACCACCGGCGGCGAACTGGGCAACAGCACCGATCGGAGTCGACTTGGAAGCCTGACCACCGGTATTGGAATAAACCTCGGTATCGAGTACCAGAACGTTGACGTTCTCGCCAGAAGCCAGGACATGATCCAGGCCACCGTAACCGATGTCGTATGCCCAACCGTCACCACCATGGATCCAGACCGACTTGGCAACCAGATAGTCAGCATCAACCAGCAGTGGCTTGGCGGTTTCATGGGTGCACTTTTCGAGAATCTTTTTCAGTTCAGCCACGCGACCGCGCTGTGTTTCGATCTCTTCCTGGGAATCCTGGGCGCTGTTGAGGATCGCCTGCTTCAGGTCAATCGTCCCCTCGCAAGCCTTGCATCCACAGTCGAGATTTTTCGTGAGCAGCTCGTTTGCATAGCCGGAGGTCTTGTCAACGGCCAGACGCATGCCGAAACCGAACTCGGCATTATCTTCGAACAGCGAGTTACTCCAGGTCGGGCCGAGGCCATCCTTACGGGTTGACCATGGTGTGGTCGGCAAGTTACCGCCGTAGATTGAGGAGCAACCGGTCGCATTGGCGACCAGCATCCGCTCACCGAACAGCTGCGAACAGAGTTTGATGAATGGTGTCTCGCCACAACCAACGCAAGCGCCGGAGAATTCAAACATCGGTGGCAGGAACTGGCTACCCTTGACCGTTGCCCGGTTGAACAGTGATTCATCCGGATCAGGCAGGCCGAGGAAGAAATCGAAGTTGGCCGCCTCTTTTTCGCGCAGCGGCGGCTGGGGGGCCATATTGATCGCCTTGACACCCTCTTCGGTCTTGCTCTTAACCGGGCAGTTATAAACACAGGCGCCGCAACCGGTACAATCTTCCGGAGCAACCTGCAGGGTGAATTTCTTGCCCTCCAGATCCTTGCCTTTGGCATCACAGGATTTGAAAGTTTCCGGAGCACCCTTGAGATCAGACTCTTCGTAGATTTTCATCCGGATCGTTGCGTGCGGGCAAACGAAAGAACAGATACCGCACTGGATACAGAGATCTTCCTTCCAGACCGGAATATTAACGGCAATGTTCCGCTTTTCAACACAAGCGGTATTGGTCGGGAAGGTACCATCCGCCGGCATCGCCGACATCGGCAGTTTATGCCCGAGGCCATCAATGATCGGGCCGATGGTCGTCTTGACAGTATCGCTGTAACCGTCCCATTGGCCTGCCTGCATTGCAATTGTACTATCAGCAGTGGCCGGAACGCTCACCTCATTAATATTCTCAAGGGCAACGTCAACAGCCTGGTTGTTCATATTAACAACCTTCTCGCCGGCCTTGCCGTATGTCTTGTAGATTGCGTCTTTGATCTCGGCAATCGCCTTGTCGAGTTCAAGGATATTCGAGATCTTGAAGAAAGCAGTCTGCATAATGACATTGATCCGCGAGCCGAGACCGATTTTCTCACCCAGAGCGATACCATCGATAACATAGAACTTCAGTCCTTTGTCGATGATCTGCTGCTGTACGGCTTTCGGCAGGTGCGGCCAGACTTCATCCTTGCTGAACGGTGAATTGAGCAGGAAGGTTGCACCCGGCTTGGCGTTACCCAGCATGTCGTACTTCTCGAGGAAAGAGAAGTTGTGGCAGGCAACAAAATCAGCGTCATTTTCGGAAAGGAGGTAGGTCGACTTGATCACCTTGTCACCGAAACGCAAGTGCGAGGTGGTCATGCTGCCAGCTTTCTTGGAGTCATAGACAAAGTAAGCCTGAACCTCATTGTCGGTGCTGTCACCGATAATCTTGATCGAGTTCTTGTTGGCACCAACGGTACCATCAGAACCGAGACCATAGAACATGGCAGCGTAACCGCTGAACGGCACTTTGTAGCTCGGATCAAACGCGAGACTCTTGTTCATGACATCATCTTCGAAACCGACGATAAAGTGGTTCTTCGGCTTGTCCTGCAGCATGTTATCAAGAACAGCCTTACACATGCCGGCATTGAATTCGAAAGAGCCAAGACCGTAACGACCACCAACGATCGACGGGTATCCATCGAAGCTGATGACACCATCAGCCATCCCCTCACCGATTGCGGTACGGATCGACTGATACATCGGCTCGCCAATCGAGCCCGGCTCCTTGGTGCGGTCAAGAACAGTGATTTTCTTGACACTTTTCGGCAGGGCATTGCAGAACTGCTCAATCGGGAACGGCAGGAAGAGGCGCAACTTGACCAGACCAACCTTCTCACCTTGATCGGCCAGGTACTGAATCAGCTCTTCCATCGCCTCGCAACCGGAACCTTGCATAACGACAACGCGCTCCGCCTGCGGATGGCCGACATAATCAACCAGATTGTACTGGCGGCCGGTCAGCTTGGCGAACTTGTCCATTTGCGCCTGAACGATGCCCGGAACTTTTTCGTAATAAGGATTAACCGTCTCACGCCCAATGAAATAAACATCAGGGTTTTGGGCGGTACCACGCAGAACCGGATGGTCCGGCGACATGGCACGGCGACGATGCGCAGTGATCAAATTGTTGTCAATCATCGCCTGCATGTCAGCCTGGGTCAACTCCTCGACCTTCTGGACTTCATGTGACGTACGGAAACCATCGAAATAGTGCAGGAAGGGGATACGGGACTCCAGGGTAGCGGCCTGAGAAATCAGGGCAAAGTCCATGACTTCCTGAACATTGTTGGAACAAAGCATCGCCCAACCGGTCTGGCGGCACGCCATAACATCAGAGTGATCACCGAAGATCGACAGTGCCTGAGCGGCAACAGCACGAGCCGAAACATGGAAGACTGTCGGGGTCAACTCACCGGCAATCTTGTACATGTTCGGGATCATCAGCAGCAGACCCTGAGAAGCGGTAAACGTGGTGGTCAGGGCGCCGGCCTGCAGTGAACCGTGAACGGCACCAGCGGCACCACCTTCGGACTGCATTTCAACAACCGTGGGAATGGTTCCCCAGATGTTCTTCTCACCGGCAGCACTCTTGGCATCTGAAATTTCACCCATACCCGACGAAGGGGTAATAGGATAGATTGCAATGACCTCATTGGTCGCATGTGCAACATGCGCCGCGGCCGAGCAACCATCAATACAAACCATCTTACGAGACATAACCTTCTCCTTTGTGATTTTTTTCCGAAACAGATAACAACAGAGATCAAATCCCCAATAAATTATATTTCCTGACGACCCTCTACAGCCCGATGAACGGTCGCTTCATCAACGTATTCAATATCGCTCCCCATCGGGATACCATGGGCCGGGCGCGTTACCCGGATACCCAGCGGCCGAATCAATCGGGCCAGATAAAGAGCGGTTGCTTCACCCTCAACGGTAAAGTTGGTGGCAAGAATCACTTCCTTGACCGACCCATCCTTAAGCCGTTCAACCAGATCGAGCATATGCAACTGATCCGGGCCAACTCCGTCGAGCGGCGACAAAGATCCATGCAAAACATGATAACGACCACGGAAAGATCGACTCCGCTCAATCGAGATCAGATCCTGAGGTTCCTCGACGACACAGACGACTGATTCATCACGAGACGGGTCCGTGCACAATGGGCAAGGATCATTCTCGGTGATGTGATGGCAGACTGAACAGAAGCGAATCTTCTCCTTCAGTTCACAGATCGCATCTGCCAGAGCCTGTGCTTCACTCTTTTGCGATCGCAGCACATGAAAAGCCAGCCGTGCAGCAGTCTTTTTTCCGATACCCGGAAATTTGGCCAATTCAGCGACCAGCCGAGAGAAAGACGGGATGGAGTCTAGCATGTGAATCCTGATAAATCCAACACTTGTGAGTGTTTTTATTCATTTTTTAAGGTGGTGAAAATTCCTTTAAACTTACCCTAAAAAAAGCCGCATGGCTGGTCAGACCAATTCTAAATGTTACCATCCATGCTGTTCAAAATCAAGCTTTCATCAAAAAAGGCCCGGAATGTTCATGCCACCGGTCAGCTTGCCCATTTCGGCCTGCATCATCTCCTGGCTTTTTTTGATCGCTTCGTTGACTGCGGCAACAATCAAATCCTGCAGCATTTCAACATCATCAGCATCGACAACATCAGGTTCGATATCCAGGGCGAGAAGCTTCTGTTTGCCATTCACCCGAGCGGTCACCATACCGCCTCCGGCCGAAGCTTCAACTTCCTGACCTTCCAGCTCCTGCTGCATCTGCTCCATCTTCTTCTGCATCATCTGGGCCTGCTTCATCAGGTTCCCGAGACCTTTTGCCATAACGCAAATCTCCTTCTCTCTATAATATCGATATTATTTAAATTACTAAAAACAAGGTCGATTAAAAGCCTTTGGATACAAGGCTACACGTAGCCCTTATCGATCGGCATCACCTCTTCCACTTCCCCGTCAAACACTTCTATTGCCGTCTTTACCATCGGATGATTCAGGGCATCATCCCGCAATCTTTTAGCCCGATCAGTCTCGTGCGCCTGCTTCTGGTCGGCCAGCGATGGCGGAGCCTCAGCATCTGATCCATCAACATAGGCCGTCTCGAGCTTGATCGGATGACCAAAATATTCAGCGGCCAGCTTTTCGAGGTCAACGCGCGTTTCACTGTCGAGCTGACCGTCGACAAACGAACCCTTGGTCAGTCCGACCTTCATCAACTCCTGGTTCATGCTAAGCGGTCTGACCTGCTCAAGAATCGAAGCGATACGCGGCCGCCGTTTCGCCTTAACGAAATCGACCAGCCCCGACCACCCTTTGGTTCCACCTGCTTCTTGCGGGAGCGGGGCTTCAGGCTTTTTTACTGGAGGTTCATCACTCCTCTCAAGCGGCTCCGGTGGCGGTGGAGGGGATTTTTCCGGCGCGGCCGATTTGACCACGGCCCCGGAGGCAAGGCGACGCTCCATCTCTTCTAACTTGCGAACCAGGGTCGAAACATCACGCCCCGGCGGCAGAGAGGCCAAGCGGATCAAAGCCATCTCGACAGCCATTTTCGGAAAGGCAGAAACAGCAACATCCGTTTCGGTCTTTAATAACAGGGAGAGTGCCCGCTGATGATCCTCAAGCGAGCCGATCGCGGAAAAGTTCTTGAGTTCCTGCAGCTCATCTGGCGTTACCTCGGCGATCTCGCTCGGGTCGTCAACCACCTGAAACAACACCAGCAGGCGATACAGATCAATCAACTCACGACAGAACTGACGCCACGAGTAGCCGAGTTCATCGACCCGTTGCAGAGTCTCAAGCACCTTGCGACCATCGCGCTGCAGCACGGCATCAGCAACATCAAACAAGAGGCGACGGTCAACCATGCCAAGCAGGCCCTGAACATCATCATCGGTGACCGACTCACCGCAGAAGGCGATGACCTGGTCAAGGGTCGACAGGGAATCACGCATACTCCCTTCACCATTGCGGGCGATCAACGAAAGGGCCCGATCAGAAATCTCGATCTTCTCGGCATCGGCAATCGATTTGAGTTTATCAGCAACCTTTGCCAAACCGATTTTGCGGAAATCAAGACGCTGACAGCGCGAAAGAATGGTGACCGGGATTTTGTGCGGTTCCGTCGTCGCAAAAATGAACTTGGCGTGTTCTGGGGGTTCTTCCAGGGTTTTGAGCAGAGCATTAAAGGCGTTAATCGACAACATATGTACTTCGTCGATGATGAATATTTTATTGCGGGCGCGGGACGGCAGATAACGGATATTGTCACGCAGGTCGCGCACGTCATCGACGCCGGTGTTCGAAGCACCATCGATCTCAAAAACGTCAACACTCTGCCCATCGGTTATTTCAGTGCAATTCGGACAACTGTTGCAGGGGTCAGCTGTTGGACCCTGTTCGCAATTGAGCGCCTTGGCCAGAATCCGGGCCGCCGAGGTCTTGCCAACACCGCGAGCGCCGGTGAACAAAAAGGCATGATGAACCCGATCGGCGGCAATGGCATTATTCAGAGTTCGACTGACGTGTTCCTGGCCGATCAGATCGGCGAAGGTTTGTGGACGGTACTTGCGGGCCAGAACAAGATAAGACATGAAATTAATAAACTCCACTCTTGTAGATTAAAAGCTGTTCGGCAGGGGGCATGGCTGTGTTGCCGGCACAAGTGACAGCCAGGCACTCCCGCGGCACACGGAAAAACCGTTACCGCTGCTCCCTTCCGGGTCTGACGGAGTTGGCGGCATCCCGTTGCACGGGACCCGGCTGTCACTTCTAACGGCAACGAAACCGTTTTTGTTATGGAAGAAAAAATATGGCGGAGAGGGGGGGATTCGAACCCCCGGTACCTTGCGGTACACATGATTTCCAATCATGCACCTTCGGCCTCTCGGTCACCTCTCCGCGGACTGGCTAGGATACAACAAGGAGTTAAAGACTGTAAAGGTTTTTTGAACCGGAACAGACGCGTTGTTTTAGCGGAATTAAAGGCAAATGTCAACAGCGGATAAATGGATTAATTTTCGGGTTTATCAACGCTTTCCGGAAAGGCCTGCAGACCCCGCCAGACATAATGAACACCTGCAACCACTGTCACCACGCCGGTCAAGGCAAACAACCACACGAGAAAAACCGGACTGGCATTCAGGCAGGCAGCCAGCAACACCAGGCCGACGGCAACAATCTGCAGTAACGTTGAGAATTTCCCCCAGAACGCTGGAGGGAAAGATGAGACATTGCCGGCCAGATAAGCGATACCCGAACCGAGTCCGACGTAAATATCCTTGGCAACGACCAGAACAGCAAGCCACGCCGGCACCAGTCCCTGCAGCGCAAGAGAGATAAACGCTACCGTCGTCAATAATTTATCGCCCATCGGGTCGAGGAATGAACCAAGAACCGACTTTTGGTCCAGGCGGCGCGCCAGATAGCCGTCGAGATAATCGGACACCCCGGCCAGAACAAACAGGATTAAAGCAATAATATAGTTGTGATAAATGACCGCGATAAGAAATGGCGTCACCAGGAAAAGACGTGACAGGCTGAGGGTGTTGGGAATATTCACTCTATCCTCCAAAGATTGTATTGCATTTCACTCTTTAATTATGCCCTATTTCTCCTGTTTTCCAATCATTATGGGGTAATTACTCCCCGCTGTTTTAAAAAAAGAAAGGGCCCGCTGATTAGCGGACCCTTTTAAATATGGCGGAGGGGGGGAGATTCGAACTCCCGGTGGCTTGCGCCACAACAGATTTCGAGTCTGTCACCTTCGGCCTCTCGGACACCCCTCCCAAATATTGATTGGGATCAAACGTTACCTTCATAGGATTGCCATCCTGGAAGGACTCTTTTATAAATCCTTTTGCAATTTTTTTCCAGCTCTAAGTTCCTTAAAAAAGTTTTTGAGCAATGAACTGCATTCTTCAACCAAAACCCCTTCGGTCACTTCAACCGCATGATTGAAACGCCGATCAGAAGAAAAATCATAAATCGACCCGACCGCTCCGGCCCGGGGATCACGACAAGCGTAGACAACTCGCGGAATCCTGGCCAGGATAATCGCCCCCATACACATCACACAGGGTTCAAGCGTCACATAGAGAGTCGTGTCAAGCAGCCGCCAGGAATCAAGCACCTCGGCCGCCTGGCGAATAGCTACCATCTCGGCATGAGTCGTCGGATCGTTCGAGGTCTCACGCAAATTATGCCCACGACCGATGATTCGCCCTTCATGAACAAGAACCGCACCGATAGGAACCTCCCCTTTGGCACGAGCATTTTCGGCCTCCAGCAAGGCTTGTTGCATGAAATCAGTATCTTGTTCTGAAAGTGTCATCAACCCATGTCACGTAAAGTGTCCTGCAAGAGATACGTTCTGAACCGAAGACCTTCCCCCTCGGTGCAAAAACCTGAACTTCGATTGAGGGGCTTATATCCTGCCACTCGGATAAAGTCAACTTTCACGAGATTAGGCACCTCATCAATCAACCAGTCCACCCAGACCGTATTCGATGAGCTTGTCTTTGATCAGCTTCCGGATGTGACTTTCATGTTCCATTGTCAGGGCCTCCTGCAGTGTCCTTTTGGCAACACTCACTGGAAGTGTCCGGATCAACCACTTGATTTTCGGCAGGCTGTAGGCGCTCATGCTCAAAGCTTCAACCCCCATTCCAAGGAGAAGCACTACGGCCAGCGGATCGGCCGCCATTTCACCGCAGAGACTGCACGGAAGGCCAAGCTGACGACATTCAACAACGATCCGGTGAACTTCCCTCAACACCGCCGGATGAAGGTTGTCAAACAGGTGCGAGACCCTGGCATTATTGCGGTCAAGTGCCAGAAGATATTGGGTCAGGTCATTAGAACCGATCGAAACGAAATCGATACGCCGGGCAAAAAATGGCAGCAGGTTCACCGCCGCGGGGACTTCGACCATGATTCCGATCGGCGGTCTTTCGACCGGGATTCCGTCTCCTCGCAGTTGAGTACAGGCATCTTCGAGCAAAGCGACAAAAGCGTCGAGTTCATCGACCCGACTGACCATCGGCAACAGGATCTGCAGATTCTCAAGACCGACCGAAGCCCGGAGCATCGCCCTGACCTGGGTCATAAAGATGGGATGATTGTCCAGAGTGAATCGGATACCACGCCAACCAAGATACGGATTTCCCTCACTGAAACGGTAGTAAGGTAAAGCCTTATCACCTCCGATATCGAGGGTCCGGATGGTCACCGGCTTACCGGCGTAGGCGGTCAGAACGTGACGATAGATTCCCAGCTGTTCTTCTTCAGTCGGAAAGTTTTCATGTTCCATGAAAGGGATTTCTGAGCGGTAAAGCCCGACCCCTTCGGCACCACGTTGCAAACCGGGGGAAATATCAGCCATCAAACCGGTGTTGGCATACAATTTCACCCGCTGGCCATCCGGCGTAACCGCCGGCAACTCCTTCAGCTCCTGCAGTTCATCGATCAGATTCTTTTCGCGGCGGGCAAGAGCTTCATATTCCCGGAGGATTTCCTCTTCGGGATGGAGGATTACCTGCCCCTGCTGACCGTCAATAATCGCCGGTGTTCCCTGCAGCATCCCCTTCACCTGGCCGGTGCCCATCACCGCCGACAGACCAAGGGCATTAGCCAGGACCGCCGTATGCGACAGGCTGGAGCCGGCCTGACAGACAATACCGGCCAACTGTTCCCGTTTGTAGCGGGCAATATCGGTGATACTGACCAGCTTCCCGGTCAGGATCAGATTCTGGCTCTGATCAACTGGTTCCGATTCACCGCTCATTTTATTGTATATTTTGTTGCCGATATTACGCACATCCTCACCACGTGAACGGAGGTAAGGGTCTTCCATGTTTTCGAACCGGGCGGCATATTCATTGATCGTCGCCCGCAGCGCCCCCGGCGCCCAATTCCCCTGGCGGATGCCATGTTCCACCGCATCGATCAGCTCGCGGCTGTCAAGCAGCATGCTGTAGACCGAAAAGATTGACGAAACATCGCCCGGCAGCTGCCCCCCCAATTGATGGGAACCCTGCTCCAGTTCATCGCGGCATTGCTGTAGGGCAACCTGGAAGTTTTCCAACTCCCTGTCGATGTCTTCGCAGCTTTGGTTAACGACTTCATCAAGATCGCCACCGGTCAACAGGTGTATGGTGCCGATCCCGATCCCAACCGCCCCCTTCACTCCGACAATCCGTTCCATTTTCGCAACGGCCTGATCGAACGGAGCAGCTGGCGAGTGTTGCCGATTCAGGGCCAGGGTAGCGCCCAACTGAGCCGCCACCGTGACCAGAAAAGCTTCTTCATCAATAGTGAATTTACGCCGCTGACGTTCCTGAACGACCAGCACACCGATCAGACTGCGCAGGTGAACCAGGGGGACTCCGAGAAAGGCCTGGTAGTCCTCTTCGTGGGTTTCCGGGAAATAACGATAATCGACGTGCTGGGCTGCATCTTCAAGATTAAGCGGGTGACTGTGCTGGGCAATATGACCAACCAGACCTTCCCCGGCGGCCAGCCGGACTTTGCCGACCGAAGCCGGATCAAGTCCGGCGGTCGCTGCCAACACCAGGTTGCTCTCGCGGTCAGCGGTATAGAGAGAGCAAACGTTGACCTGCATCGCCTCCCGGACAGCAGAAACAATGTAATGCATCTGTGTTTCAGGTGATTCGACAGAGGCTGCTTCCTGAACGATTTTCTTGAGCAGGGCCAGGGAATTCTCCATCAGCTCTCTCCTCTTATCATTGTTGGAAACTTAACTCTGTTATTTTAGTTGGTTTCGATAAAAACATCCAAATAAAAGCAGGGGCACCCTCCTGATACAAAAGCTTTTTTTTATGAGACGTCCATCGGCTTGAAAGGTTTTTTCAGCTATTTTTTTACAAGAATCTGCGCGAGAATACGTTAGAGTTATTGCATTTCCGCAAGGGATAAATTATCTGTATCTTCATTCGCCAAGGTAGCTAAATATTCTATTCACCACTTACATAACGATGAGGCGCCATGACAAAAAGTAAAGCTCCTGATGAGCTTGTAATTCGTGACATGACGATTGATGATCTGGCGGCTGTCTTCCATCTTGGTGAGCTGCTTTTCACTGTAGACTATTCGCCTAGCATGTATCGCACCTGGGATGAATACGAGATCACCACCCTGTTTAATTCTGACAGTGAACTCTGTATCGTCGCCGAGCTTAATGATGAAATCGTTGGGTTTGCGCTTGGGACCACCGTAGAGAAACAACACTCCGCCTGGAAATATGGTTATCTCGTCTGGATTGGGACGCGACCCGGGCTGCAGAAGGGTGGCGTCGGCAAGGAACTGTTTAAAGAGATCAAGGATCGGATGGTCGACCAGGGCGTACGCATGGTTATTATCGACACCGATGCTGACAACAAGGCCGGGATCAATTTCTTCAAGAAACAGGGCTTTGATAATATCCAGAAACATGTCTATATGACCCTCAACCTTTCCCGCTCCCGGAAAAAAAGAAAAAAGGCCTGAGCATGAAAAACCGACTGGAGAGTGTCTGGAATGCGATTGACCCGCAACGCCTGCGCCAGACCCTGATGGAAATGATCGATATCTATTCCCCTTCCGGCAAGGAGGAGGATATTCAGCTGTACCTCGAACAGCGCCTCGCGCCGGCCGGGATTCCGGTTCACCGCCAGGTGGTCGAAGAAGATGATCGTTTCAACTTGATCGCAACCATGGGTCAAGGCGAGCCGGCACTTTACCTGGTCGGACATGTCGACACGGTTGCCGCCTGGGATATCGATGAGTATGCCGCAGTTGAAGAATGGGGCGTGGTGCGCGGCTTGGGGAGTGCCGACATGAAGGGCGGTTGTGCGGCGATGGTCGAAGCCTGGCTCGCTTTGGCCACCCTGCCCGATGATCAGCGCCCCTCACTCGGCCTGCTGCTGGTCGTCGGCGAGGAAGAAAATGGTGATGGCAGCATTCGCTTCCTCAAAGAGCGCTGTCCCGAGCGGGTCATCATCGGAGAGCCGACCGCCATGCTTCCAGCCTTCAGCCATTTCGGCTACATGGAGGTCTCGATGGTGACCCAGGGCCGACGCATCCACTCGTCGCTGCCGGAACTGGGGCACAACGCGATTGAGGCAATGTTGCGGGTTCTACTGCAGATCCAGAGAGCACCACTGTTTGATCCGGCAACATCGAAACTGGTTTACTCGATTCGCGAAATGAGTTCATCGCGCGCCGGATTCGTGGTCCCGGACCGCTGTGAAGCAATGATCGACCTGCACCTCTCGCCCGATGTCGACCCGGCCATCATCCGTCGGGAACTCGAAGGGTACCTGGTTAAAGCACGACGGTCGATCAAGGGCCTCGACCTTGAGATTGACTTTGCCTATGAATCGGGCGGGTATCAACTTGAACTCGATGATCCGATTGTCGCCGTTTTTGAAGATGTCTATCTTCGGCTCAACCTCCCTCTGGAGTATGTCCCGTTCCGCTCCCATTCCGACGGCAACCTGTTCTACCAGGCCGGAAGCAAACCGCTGATTCTCGGTCCCGGTTCACTGGAGACAGCCCATACCGCCGATGAACAGACCAGCCTGGCCGAAGTCGAAGCGGCGGCGAGGGTCTACGCCGCGCTGGCCCTCGGCTGAAAAGGCTATTGAAAAACTTCATGAACGCGCTCATCTACCCTTTAACAAGATGTCGCCGCTGGAACTGCAAAACCCCTGGGAACAACTTTCGCACCGGCTTGAAACCGAGGATCCCATACAGGTCAACGATTTTCTCAACAGCATCAATCCAGCCGATACGGCACTCGCCGTTTCGCGTCTCAACAACTCTGAACAAACCCGTTTATTAACGCTGCTCCAACCGGAAGACGCAGCGAGCGTCATCGCCATGCATCAGGATACCCTGGCAGCGGTCATTGCCCTGGCTGTGTTTTTACCGATGGTCAGCGATATGAGTGGTTGCTCCGGCAACCAGGCGGTGGCGGTCAGCATGCGCGAGCTCTCCCCGGAATGGTCCGCCCGACCGAACTGCTGCGGGTTCTGGCAAAAGAAGCGCGCCTTGGCGTGCTTAATGGTCTGGCTCTCGGAGTGCTCCTCGGGGCGGTCGCCTTGCTATGGAAAGGGAATCCATATCTGGGCCTCGTCGGCGACGGGGCTTTGGCGGTGAACACAATCGTCGGTCACTCGGCGACCTGCTTCCGCTCCTTTTAAAAAGGGGTCAAACTCGACCCGGCCCTGGTCTCCAGCCCTTTACTGACAACGGTGACCGATATGTGAGACTTCTTCTTCGTCCTCAGTTTCGCTTCCTTGCTGCGGGACAAGCTATAAACGGGTTATTTACCCGGCTTGAATCTCTGGTGAAAAAGTAGAACGGCCACGACATCTGATCGATGCTGTGGCCATTCTGCTTATCGTTGTGCCGCGGACGTTTAAACGATTACTTTCCCGCCTATTTTCCCACTTCCAAGATCTTCACAGACGTGACGCTTGGCGTGCTCGACAGCTTGGTCAAAAGAAAGATAGAGATGCTTTTCGGGGAGAATCGAGCTGATATCCAATCGCAGGAGTTTTTCTCTGATCTCCTCGCTGACGACAATGAAAGGGATAATATCCTTTTCTTTCAACTTGACGATGATTTCACACAAGGCGAAAAATGCCGACAGGTCAATAAAGGGAACCTTGAGACAATTGAAAACGACAATTTTTGTCCCCAGCATCGCTCCGACCTGACCGACCAGGCGCGAAGTGGCGCCGAAGAAGAAAGGGCCGTCAATAGAGACCACCCTGATCAAAAAACTCCTGTCGTCGCCTTGTGGCTCGCAACCTTCCTTTTGTGGAATCGAAACATTGAAATCACTAACAGAAGAGTTGGTCTGCTTGATCAGACGGACGGTTAGAAGTACCGATGCGAGGACAACCCCGACCCCAACGGCAACTATCAGATCAACGAAAACCGTCAGGAAAAGGACCGTAAACATGATCGCCAGATCGTGCCTTGGCGCTTTCTTGATGATTTTAATCATCCGGTAATCAACGATATCAATCCCGACTTTTATCAGGATCGCCGCAAGGACCGCCATCGGCACAATCGCCGCATATTTTCCCAGACCAAGTAGAACCCCGAGCAAGATCAGTGCATGCAGCGCCCCCGAAAGTCTGGTTGTGCCACCAGACTTGACGTTGACAACGGTTCGCATCGTTGCCCCGGCCCCGGGAAGACCACCGACGAATGAAGTTAATGCGTTGCCAATCCCCTGGCCAATCAGTTCGCGGTTTGAATTATGCTCGGTTTTGGTTAAGGAGTCGGCAACCAGAGAG
>JBFFPW010000006.1:0-15021 GCA_041573815.1 Desulfuromonadales bacterium | reverse complement strand
TGGAGGTTGGAACGGGTGAGCTCCTCCCGACCAGCGGGGACGACAGCGACTCGCAAGGCAGGTTTTCGATCTCCGTTCCTCCGGCGACGTACGAGATCCGGTTCGGACCTCCGCAGGAGAGCCGTTTCTTTGGTTCGTTTCTTTATGGGTCAATAAATAAATGAACACGGAGTGTGAGGCCGGGACCTCACGACCTTAAATTGCAGCTGTCGGGCCGGGACCCAACGGTTTTGGTTTCGAACTGCGCGGGGAGGCAGTCACTTTATCAATCAGTGACTGTCCCCTGAGTTCACATGAATATTGTTGTGCCGCATCGTCAGATCAATAAAAACTCTTTCGCTCTTTCAGGTATTCACAAGGCGCAAACCGATCCCCATGCTGGCTGGCAAAAGCCGCCAACGTTTTAACAATATCAGGTAATCCCTCGGCATCAGCCCACCGGCAGAGCCCTCCATGAAATGGTGGAAAGCCGGTGCCAAACACCATGCCGGTGTCAATATCTTCTGGGCCCTCAATAATCCCTTCCTCGAGGCAACGTCCCGCTTCATTCACCATCAGGTAAAGCAGACGTTTCAATTCAGTTCTTCCGGCATGCCGGTCAGTTGCCGGCACAATCGATTCTATCTCAAGGTTGACCCCTTCGGAGTGTCCGCCGACATAATTATAGAAACCTTTGCCACCTTTTTTGCCAAGTAAACCTTTATTGAGAATTGTATGCAGTAAATCAGTTGGCTGTAAATAGTCGAAAGCCTGACAGAGGGTGTCGCCGACTTCGGCGGCAATGTCCATCCCGACTTCATCAACAAGGCGGAATGGGCCCATTGGGTATCCGAAATTGCCGAGCAGTTTATCAATTGATTGCCAGTTGACTCCTTCGGTTGCCGTCAGAGCCGCTTCCAGCAGATAGGTCACAAGGAGTCGGTTGACCAGGAAACCGGTTTTGTCGGCAGTAATAATCGGCGTTTTACCAAGCTGGATAGCGAGTCGATACAAACCACCGATTGTTTCTTCAGAACTTTGTTCACCTTTAACGATTTCGATCAGGGGCATCTTGTCAACCGGGTTGAAAAAATGCAGACCACCAACCCGCGACGGATTTTCTGAATTTGTCTGAAGTTCGGAAATTGACAGTGCAGAGGTGTTGCTTGCGTACAGGCTGTGCTTTTGCAGGTATGGTTCTGTTTCCTTGAGGACTGTTTGCTTAATCGGCATTTTTTCGACGACGGCCTCAATGACCAGGTCAATGTCCTGGAACGGTTTGAAGTCGAGAGTTGCGGTTAATAAAGACATTTGACGATCGAGATCAGCTTCGGCCGATTTTATTTTGCGCAACTGTTTTTGAAAGAGACTTTTCGCATGCGCCACCCCGGCATCAAGGGCCGCTTGGTTGATATCCTTCAAAACTGTTGGGATGCCACGGCTGATCAAAAGTTGCGCAATGCCCCCTCCCATGACTCCGGCGCCAAGCACGGCAGCTTTTTTTATTTCAGGGCTTGTTGTCATTGTCTCTGCGGTCTTTTTAGGGCGCTGAGAGAGGTGGAACAGATGGACCAGGTTCTTGCTGACGGGAGTAACGATCAAGTCACCAAGAGCTTCCGCTTCAATCTGCAGACCTGTTTGAATTGGCAGGTCAAGTGTGCGTTCTATTGTCGCCAATGCTTTAAGTGGCGCCGGATAGTGCCCCCCTGTTTTTTTCAGCAGTTGTTGCTTGGCCTGTTTGAAGAGAATTTTTCGGCCGAGAGGGTTTTTCTCCAGTAAGAACCGTCTCCATCCTCCAGCGATACTGGCCCTTCTTGCCAGAACGATTTGCTTATCAGCGATAATCTCATGAATAAAATGCTCCGCTGATACAGCCAGGGAGTCGTCAGCGACCAAGCGGTCGACCAAGCCGCAGTTGAGAGCCTCGGTACTCCGGATATTACGACCACTTAAAATAATATCGAGACTTTTTTCGATCGAAACAAGGCGTGGAAGACGCTGAGTACCACCAAAACCTGGTAAAATACCAAGCTTAACTTCTGGTAGGGCAATGACGGCATTTTCTGCAACGATTCGGTAGTGGCAGGCCAGAGCAAACTCGGTGCCGCCACCCATACAGTGCCCGTGGATTGCCGCCAGTACCGGAAAAGGAAGTGACGCCCAAAGGTTGAAAATATCCTGTCCGAGAGCCGCTAACTCCGCGCCCATGGTCGGATCAGTGACATGCTCAATTTCGCCAATGTCTGCGCCGGCAATAAAACCACTGGCATGCCCGCTGATGACAACAACGCCCTTTATGTTGTCCATGCCCGCCAACTCGTGAGCAGCTTGTTTCAGCTCGGCAAGAAAATCACCATTAAGAATGTTCACCTTGGCGCCTGTTGCCTTGAGACTGACGGTGGCAATTTGTTCTTTAAGGACGATGTCTATATTATGACTCATATGTGCTCCCGGATAAGATTTGCAAATGGCTGTATTTACACAATGATATCGTTTATTGCTGTTAGGACAAGGTGCGGCAAGGATAATTTTACCCAGCCACTTCATTATGAATTATCCGGGTTGAAATGTGGTTATTTCGGTTGTGTGAATAGGGGTTAATCATGTTATTATCGAAATTCAACTGAAAATTTTGTTTTATGAGGTCATGGCGCATCAGGGAGGATGTCGATGAGACTTGAAATCAGTATGCCACGGATGAGTGAGTTTTCCGATGAAGGGACAATTGCCAAGTGGCGCGTTGCTGTTGGTGATGTTGTACAAAAAGGTGAAGCGATCGCCGATGTTGAAGTTGATATGTCGACAAAGGAAATTCTGGCCGAAGCCGACGGGAAAATTGTCGAAATATGGGTGCACGCCGGCCAGTCAGTTCCAGTTGAAACAGTTATAGCGATGCAATCTGTCGATGCCGAGGCAGTCGTCGAGGACGAACCTGCTCAGGAAGACCTCTCAGAAGAAGCGGTTGGTAAGGACGTTTCAGATGAGCCGGCCGAGAGTGAATTGGAGGAATTCCCGGAATTGGGAGACGAGTCAAATCCATATGTTGAGCCGCAGTCTGAAGAGCAAGGGGCTGCCAAAAAGGACGAGGCTGTTGTTCAATATGGGCATATTCTCGCTTCACCCGCCGCTGTACAACTGGCTGAACAAAATAATGTCAGACTTGACACCCTGACCGGTACCGGATCTTGTGGGCGCATTGAACGTGAAGATGTCGAAGCGGCGATGCAGACCAGCAGCCAGTTTATCACTGTTGAAGATGTTGATGACCTGATGAGTTTTGATGGCGACTTTTCGAGTCAATTACCTTCGGATGAACCGGTCCCCGCGGCGGATGTCGAAGCAAAACCTGATCTGAGCGAGCCAGCTGCAGAGCAGGAGAGTGCTCAGGCCGATGAGGATGTGACCGATCCGCAGGAAGATGCCACTGCTCAGCCAGAAGACGTTTATGGTGAGCAAGCCGCCGAGAACGTAGAGTCGCCGGAAGATTTTTCTGATGTTCCGTCAGAGGAGACTATTGATGAATCGGCCGAAGTCGCCGAGGAGGAACAAACAGGAGAGGTTGAGGACGACCAGGCTGAGGAAACAGAAGATGCAGTTCCTGATGAACTGGCAGCGGATCAAGCCGAGGAGCCTCCTGCAGAGCCGGCAGGCGATGTGACCGAGGAGGCTTTTGATTCAACAGAGGAGCAAGCAGCGTTCTCTGATGAAGAACAGGTGCCGGAGGTTGATGAAGAACAGGTTGAAGATTCCAAGTCATCGATTCCGGATGTTCTTTACATGGGTGCAGGGCCGGCACAGGACATTGCTGATGCCAGTGAGTATGAAGATACAGAACCGGCTGCCGAGCCGGTGAGTGATCTGGCTGAAGACCAGAGTACACCTGAGGATTCTACCGAAGAAACGGAAACCTTTACGGCGGCAACAGAAGAGACCGAACTGGAAATCGAAAGTCAATTCGAAGAGGATGCTCTGCAAGAGGAAGACGAGAGTGCCCAGGAAGCTGCACCTGTATCGGCATATGACCCGACTGCTGAAGATCTCGAGGCCGTTGCCGGATTCTCGGCCGTACCAGAAACTGAAGCTGAGCCGGAAGCTCTCGCCATTGATGAGTCGGACACCATCGATTCTGATGAGATGCCTGGTCTTGAATCCGAAGGTGAAGAGGCAATGGCTGATGAACCTGATGCGGCAAAGCTCGATGAGTCGACAGTTGCAGAGGTGTTAAAGCAGACAGTCACAGAAGAGACTGGTAAGTCGGTAAAGGTGCGTCGCCTTGTCGCCCGTAAAATGGAGCAGAGCTGGCAGCAGGCACCTCACTTCTTTGTAACGGTTGCGGTTGATATGACCGACGTTATCCGATTTCGAACCGACCTCGGGGTGACTATCAATGATTTCATCCTGGCGGCGACAACCCGTGCCCTGCAGGAACACCCCTGGGTCAATAGCCACTTTATCAATGATGAGGCCGTAGAGCAGCCTGAAGTTAATATTTCGCTGGCGGTCGAGACCGAAAAAGGTCTCTACTATCCGGTCGTCACTGATTGTGGAGGCAAGTCGGTTAAGGAGCTCGGTATTTCCGCCGCTGAAATGGTGGTCAAGGCACATGCCGGTAAACTGGCTGAAGAAGAGATGGAAACAGGAACTTTTACGATCTCGAACATGGGGATGCTCGGGGTTGAATCGTTCAGTGCGATCATCACGCCACCCCAGGTCGCTGTTCTTGCCGTCGGAACGGTCCGTGGTGAAGTTGTTATCGATGAGCACGAAGAGATGACAATGGCGCCAATGGTCCGGTTGACCCTGTCGGCTGATCACCGTGCCCTTGATGGTGCCGATGCGGCTGATTTTCTAGGAACCATGAAAAGTTACCTCGAAGCGCCAATTACATTGGTTGCTTCACAGGAACATAATTAAACTAAAAGGGGGGCGCCGCAGGCGCCCCTTGTTATTTAAAATGCGAAAATATTTCAGACTGAAAATTGTTCTCTTTCTTGCCCTCTGTTTTTTCCTGTTGAATCCAGACCGGATTCTGGCCAGTGAACATTTCTCCGGAGAAATTAAAGCCGTTGACCCGGCTTCCGGTGGAGAGCTTAAGGCATACGATAAGCTTTACCTGCATATCGCCTATGAGAGCGAGATGCAGGTTCGATTCCAGGTGGTCCCCCTGCGTAACGGGATGGAACTTGAATATGGTGTCATGGAAAGCTCTACCATGTTGTGGCCTGCCGGCCAACAGGACGCCCTCGGCTGGGTCAGTTTTTCCAGCGCGACCCGGATTGATGAGGTTCGGGTTGTTGTGCTTGGTACTGACTGGAGCAAGATTGACCAGTTTGGAATCAAGCTCGGCACAGTCTGGACATCGACTCCGGTTGAAGAACCGCGGGAACCAGCCGATTGGGTCAAAAAGCTGATTCGTAAAAACCGGCTCCGGCAGGAATTTGCTTTTGATCCGAACCCGCAACAAGAAGAAGTTGTTTACGATGGTTATTTTTATTTTTCACTGGTGTTAATTCCCTTTTATCTTTTTCTGCAGGTGCAGTTTCTACGCCTTTGGCGAGGCCGTTGGCGGGAATTGGCGGCGATTCCGATCATCTCGGTCACACCGATGATTTTTATGGCTTTTCTTGGTTTGGGAATCGAACTGCGGCTCTGGGTGATTTTTATTTTTCGGGGCATTCCGTTTGCTCTGGTCTACCTGATTGCGCTTTGGCTCGTCCGCCGGGCAAACCTTGAAGATCAGAGCCCTGAAAACAAAGACACGTAGAACGTTTAACGTAAAGAATAACGTTTCTCCCTCTCCCCTTGGAGGGCGAGGGCTGGGGTGAGGGGCGATTCAAAAGTCTGTCATTGACGCCTCGATCGGGAATCCATGTTGACTTATTATTGTTGTTTTCATGAGCTCCCGATTGTTTAATTTGAAAAAGCCTCCGTAGTCGGAGGCTTTTTTTGTGCAATTAAAAGATCTGAGTATCATTCAGGCAAGGGGATGACATAGACCGGACGCTTGGTGATCCGTAGCACCTTTTCGGTGACGCTACCGAGGAAGGTGTGCTCAATGGCCCCCTTGCTGTGAGTTGCCATGACGATCAGGTCGACATCGAATCTATCAGCTGTTTCGACGATCTTGATCTCTGGTCGGCCTCGCTCAATTTCGATGCCGGCGATTCTTTTTAAATCCTCCGGCTGATTTGCCAACTCCTTCCGGGTGAATTCATCGATCGCTTTGCGGATATTGTCACGGGCCTCCTCTTCATGGCCCGTTGCGAGTTTGTCGAGATTCCCTTCACCCATAACTGCGGCGACATAGGTGCGGACACTGGCGTCAACTTCGCCTAAGACATGCAGAAGATAAATTTTGGCTTCGGCTGGTCGAGAAAGCATAACAGCATGTTTGAACGCTTCGGTTGCATTGTCACTTAAGTCAGTCGCCAGAAGGATCGATTTAATGGTTGGCAGCATGGTTTCCTCCCTGTCGAGTAATAGTATACAAAAATACTATCATATGATGCGGAGACGTCACGCTGATTGGTGAATAAAAAAGGGAGGCCTGTATGGCCTCCCTTTGCTGTTGTTCTTATCAGGTTTATTATTTGTACCCCTTGAGATGATCAATGTATTCCGGCAGCCAGAGAGATATCTGCGGAACGTAGGTGATCAGAATCAGGAACACAAGCAGGACCAGCAGCCACGGCAGGGCGGCTTTGAGAACCCATGTAATATTATGCCCGGTTATGCCGGCAGTAACAAACAGGTTGAGTCCGACTGGTGGGGTGATCATGCCGATTTCCATGTTGACAACCATGATGACACCGAGGTGGATCGGGTCAATGCCAAGTTGTACGGCAATCGGGAACAGAATCGGTGCCATAATCAACAGGATGGCAGAGGGCTCCATGAAGTTACCGGCCGCCAGCAGCAGAATATTGACAACAATCAGGAAACCCCAGGCCGGCAGGCCCCAGTTGACAATGATCTCGGCGATCTGGTGCGGAATCCGCTCGGTCGTCAGAACATGAGCGAACAGCATGGCGTTGCCGATAATAAACAGCAACATGATCGAGACCTTGGAAGCGTCCCGAAAAACCCTTTTGGTGTCCGGGTGAAACATCGAACGGGGCAGGGCCAGAACCGATTCCCAGATATTGCGGAATATGGTCATGGCTTTGCCTTCGTCGCCCTTGGTGAGCCAGGGTTGGCCCTTCATCGGGCCCATATCGCGGTAAACAAAAATGGCAATAAGGTAGGCGTAAACCGCTGAAACGGCAGCTGCTTCGGTCGGGCTGGCGATGCCACCATAGATCGAGCCGAGAACGATAACGATCAGCATCAGGCCCCACATGGCGCTGGCGCTTGACTTGAACAGGCTCTTAAAGCCGACCCATGGCTGAGCTGGCAGGCCGGTGACCCGGGCGACAATGTAGATAACGATCATCAGCATTGTTCCCATCATGATGCCGGGAATAAAACCGGCCATGAAGAGACGAGCGGCTGACTCTTCGGTTGCGGCGGCATACACCAGCATGACGATTGACGGCGGTATCAGGATGCCGAGGGTGCCGGCGTTGGTGATAACACCGGCCGCCAGTTTTTCCGGGTAACCCGCCTTGACCATGCCAGCGATGACGATTGAGCCGATGGCAGCAACGGTCGCAGGTGATGACCCGGATACAGCCGCAAAAATCATGCAGGCGAGAACCGAAGCCATGGCGAGGCCGCCGCGGATCCAGCCGACACAATCAATAGCAAAGTTGATAATACGGTTGGCGACTCCGCCGGTCGACAGAAACGTCGATGAAAGAATGAAAAAGGGGATCGCCAGCAGTGTGTAATGCTCGGACTGAGCCTCGAACAGTTTCAGGGCAATGGATGCCAGGGAATCACTCGAGAACAAAAGAATCGTCGTGATACTGGAAAGTCCAAGAGCAAAAGCGATCGGCATACCTGTGAGCAGGCACAGGAGCAGTATGATAAATAATGCAGCGGTGGTCATGCCGAATCACCTCCCTTTTCTCTTAATGCTTTGACTTCTTCTGCGAGGTGCATACTCTCTTTGGCTTCATCGGTCAGATTGAAACCGTCGGCTTTGCCGGTGAGGATGTCCTTGAGTAATATGGCCAGTCGAATAGCCATCAGAATCATACCGATAAGCAGAATGCTATGGCCGATCCATTTCGGAATCGGCATATCCTCAAGTTCGATACCGATCATGTGCATTTTTTTGAGATAGATCCAGGCACCGTAGGAGAAAAAGCCAGTATAAGCCAGGCAGGCCGCTACGGCGATGGCACTGACAAATCTGCGTGTTCCCGGAGGCAGGATCTTTACGAGCGCATCCACGCCAATGTGGGAGCCGACCTTGATGCCATAAGAGACACCGAAAAGAACCATCCAGGCCGAGAGATGAAGCGTCAACTCCTGGGCCCACATAATGCCAGCTCCGAAACCGAAGCGCATGACCACCTCGACGAAAACCAGCAGAGTCATGGCAGCCAACAGAAGCGCGATGATCGATTCTTCCAGGCTGTTCACTATTCGACTAAACATATTAAAAACCTCGCAAAATACGTACCTGCAAAAATTCGCGGACCCCGTTGCCGGGGCCCGCGAAAGTTAGTTAACGTTGGACCATTGATCAGTTGGATGCGATTGCAGCATCAACGTACTTCTTGCCAATTTTGCCTTCGAATTGTTTCCAGACCGGCTTCATGACATCGACCCACTTCTGGCGATCAGCGTCAGAAAGGGTGATAACCTTGGAACGACCGGAGTCGACGATCTTCTGGCGATCAGCAATAGCCTTGTCTTCGGAAACCTTGTTGCCGAATGCGATTGCGTCGTCAAGGGCTTTCTTTATTTCAGTGCGGAGGTCGTCAGGAAGACCCATCCAGAATTCTACCGAGGTAACAACCAGGTAGTCAAGAACGCCGTGATTCGATTCGGTGATGTACGGCTGGACTTCGAAGAATTTCTTCGAGTAGATGTTGGACCAGGTGTTTTCCTGGCCGTCGATTGCTTTGGTCTGCAACAGGGTGAAGACTTCTGAGAAAGGCTTCTTCAAAGGAATAGCCTCTAACGCTTCAAACTGGGCAGCCAGAACGTCCGAGCTCATGATACGGAATTTTTTCTTTTTGGCGTCAGCCGGAACTGTCAGCGGGTCACTGGCAGAAAGCTGCTTCATGCCGTTATGCAGGTAGCCAAGGCCGATCAGGCCTTTGCCTTTCATCGACATCAGCAGTTCCTGGCCGGCTGGACCTTGCTGGAACTTCTCGACAGCGGCCATATCCTTGAACAGGAACGGCAGGTCAAAAATTTGCAGCGCCGGGGTGTACTTGTTGAACTTGGACAGCGACGGTGCGGCGAGATGAACATCGCCGAGCAGCATTGCTTCGAGAACCTTGTTGTCGCCAAACAGCTGTGAGTTCGGGAAGACCTCGACGACAACCTTACCGTCAAGGCGCTGGTCAATCAGTTCTTTGAACTTGTTGGCCATCTGGCCTTTCGGGGTATTCTCGGCAACAACGTGCGAGAACTTCATGACGATCGGGGCTGCCATTGATACAGTTGCAGTGACTACAAATGTGACTGCAACCAACAGACTTACTACCAGAAGCTTGTTTTTCATTCTTTACTCCTCCAAAAAAAGGTTTTTGCGACTATTACTTAATATAGAAGCAACAGAAGCGGTTCAGGGCCATCTCTCTTAAAAGTCGACCTATTAATACTACAAGGTAATCATACAATGGCAAGGATAGTGCCACTTTTAGAATACTGTTATTTTTTGCCACAACCCTGCCGTATTTCAACGAGTTACAGTCAGGGTTTTTACAGCGAATTATTGTGTCGATTATCCGCTGATCGGCGAAAAATGGCCATTGCTGACATGTGGTGGCGAAAATAGGCCTTTGGCTGTTTGGCTAAAACAGGTTTTGTTAGTATTTCTTCATCGTTTTTGCAGGGTGATATCGTCAGGCGACGCTTGACAGATGGGCTTCGTTCGATAAATATGGCGTTCTACTCAAGTTAGACAAAAGGATTCTTTATTGTGAAGTCACGTCGCACTTTCAGAGCGCCTGCCAAAATCAATACCTGTTTGCATGTTCTCGGTAAGAGGGCCGATGGTTACCACGAACTGGCTATGTTGATGCAGCCGATCTCTCTCTATGACGAGATTGAGATCATCTGCGACGCAGGATCTTCTGTGCAGGTCAACTGTCCGGGTGTTGAAATGCCCGCTGATGCAGAGAATATTACGGCTCTGGCGGCCAAGGCTCTTTTACGAGAGGCCGGGGTCGATTGTTCGGTTGTTATTAATTTAGAAAAAAATATTCCGGTGGCAGCCGGACTCGGTGGTGGTTCTTCCGATGCGGCTACGGTCCTTCTCGGATTGAATGAGATGCTCAATCTTGGTTTCAGTCGGGAAAAATTGATGGAGATCGGTGTCTCTCTGGGGGCCGATGTGCCTTTCTTTATTTTCGGTGGTGCAGCCTGGGCGACCGGGATTGGCGATGTCCTTGAAACGGTCACTTCAATGCCAGATTTATGGTACGTTCTGGTCAATCCGGGAGTCGCCGTTTCAACCGCCTGGGTCTACGGAAATTTAATGTTGACATCCCCTGTTGATGCGGATAAACTGCGCTGGTTTCCCGGAACGGTAGAGGAATTTGTGCGTCTGCTTCACAATGATCTGGAGCAGGTTACGGTTCGTCGATATCCAATCGTCGGGGAGATAAAACAGAGGCTTTTGCAGTGCGGGGCCGTTGGTTCCCTGATGTCGGGCAGCGGTCCGACAGTCTTCGGAGTATTTAATTCTGAAGAAGCTGCTCGCAAAGCGGCCGGCCAGTTGGTTGCAGAATCAAAATGGTGGGTATTTACGGTCCAACCTCTGACTTGATAAAGATTTGATCTACTGGGGCGTCGCCAAGTGGTAAGGCAACGGGTTTTGATCCCGTCATGCGCAGGTTCGAACCCTGCCGCCCCAGCCACTAACAAATACTGCTGCATTTATATATTGTATAGGGGACAGGTCATGGCGAGTTTCATGACCTGCTCTCGTTCATCGGCAAATCAGGAGTTCTTGTGGAAAAACTGAAAATCTTTTCGGGTAATGCGAACCAACCGCTGGCGCAGGAGATTTGTGATTACCTGAATGTTCCGTTAGGTCAGGCTGTCGTTAAAGGGTTTTCCGATGGGGAAACCATGGTTGAGATTGGTGAAAACGTTCGCGGTCGCGATGTTCACGTCATTCAGTCAACCTGTGCACCGGCTCACAAGAACCTGATGGAATTGCTGATCATGATCGACGCCTTGAAGCGGGCATCGGCTGAAACGATTACCGCAGTTATTCCCTACTTCGGTTATGCACGTCAGGATCGCAAGGTTGCTCCGCGGACACCGATTACCAGCAAGTTGGTCGCCGATCTGGTGACGACTGCCGGGGCCGACCGGGTGCTGACCATGGATCTGCATGCTGGACAGATTCAGGGCTTCTTCGATATCCCGGTTGATCATCTTTTTGCTGCACCGGTACTGCTCGAAGAGGTGCGCAAGCGTTTTGATGAAAAACTGGTTGTTGTTTCTCCCGATGCCGGTGGTACCGAAAGAGCGCGGGCTTTTGCCAAACGCCTTGATGCCGGTCTGGCGATTATTGACAAGCGCCGTAGTGGCCCGAACGTTTCTCAGGTGATGCACATCATCGGTGAAGTCAAGGACCAGACTTGTATTATTGTCGATGACATGATTGATACGGCAGGAACTCTGTGCCAGGCGGCTCAGGGGCTTAAGGATCACGGGGCCAAGGCGGTATACGCCTGTGCGTCGCATCCGGTTCTTTCCGGGCCGGCTATTGATCGGATCAACGACAGCTGCCTGGAACAGGTTATCGTCACCAACACGATTCCGACTGATGGCAAAATGGCAGAATGTTCAAAGCTTCAATCCTTGTCGGTGGCTGGTCTGCTGGCGGAAGCAATCAAGAGAATATACAGCGACGAATCAGTCAGTTCGCTGTTTGTTTAAATAAAGCCGGGGTTCGGCCCCGGAAAATACCTAATAGATAAACTGTACGGAGGAAACATCCCATGGCTAAATCAGAACTGCAAGTTATGCCACGTAAAGAAGCAGGCAAGGGCGTCGCCCGCACCCTGCGCCGCGAAGGACTCGTTCCCGCTGTGGTATATGGCAAGGGAATGGACCCCTGCAGCATTACCGTAGAACCGAAAGCCCTGAAAAAGGCAATTGCAACTGAAGCTGGTTGGAATACCTTGATCACCCTGAAGGGTGACGGGCCTTTTGATGGCAAGGTGGTACTGCTCAAGGATATGCAGATCGACGCAATTCGTCGTGACGTGGTTCATGCCGACTTCAACGCTATTGACCTGAAGAAGAAAATCAGCGTCCTGGTCCCTGTGATCACAACCGGCACACCAAAAGGTGTCGTTGAGGGGGGCACACTTTCGGTCGTTCGTCACGAACTCGAAGTTGTCTGCCTGCCGACTGCGATTCCGAAGTCGATCGATATCGATGTTACGAATATGGAAATCGGTGACGTTTTCCATGTCAACGATCTCAAAGTCGAAGACGGTGCTGAAGTGCCGCATGACGTCAACTTCACTATCCTGACTGTTGTTGGCCGTATGGCTGAAGAGGTTGAGGAGGTTGAAGGCGAAGAGGTCGAGGGTGTAGAGGCTGGTGAAGCAGCTGCTTCGGCTGAAGAATCATCTGAAGAAGCGGCTGAGTAAGCCAGAATTCTTTGAGTATGAAACTCGTTGTCGGCCTGGGGAATCCTGGCGACAAATATGCGGATACCCGGCACAATATCGGGTTTCGGGTGGCGGAGCATCTGGCTCTACGGTCTGGGATCACTCTGAAGAAGAGCGGTTACCAGGGCGTTTACGGCGTCGGCCGTATGGCGGGCGAAGAAGTGACAATCCTGCTGCCACAAACCTACATGAACCTCAGCGGTGCCAGTGTTGGTTCCGCCTGCAAATCCCTCGGCATTAACCCGGGGGATTTGATTGTTGTTCATGATGATATCGATCTGGCGTTCGGCATTCTGAAAATAAAGAGTGGTGGCGGCCATGGCGGCCAGAACGGTATTCGGCATATTAAGGAAGTGCTGGGCACTGGCGATTTTACCCGGGTCAAGGTCGGTATTGGACGACCACGTGCCAGTGGTGATGTTTCGGATCACGTATTGAGCCGTTTCAACGCGGCCGAGCGGAAAAGTCTTGAGAACATTCTGTCGGGTGTCTCCGAGGCGGTTGAGCAGATTATCGAGAACGGCGTTCAGGAAGCAATGAACGCGTATAATAATAAAGACTTATCTTAAAAACGAACAGTAAAGAGAGGACGTAAAAATGGAACTGCAGATGTTTGCTCCTGTTCTGGGAGCTGTCGGCTTTGTGATCGCGATTGTTCTGTACAATCTGGTCAAAGCTCAGCCGGTTGGCGATGCGAGAATGAAAGAGATCTCAGAGGACATTTACAACGGCGCTATGGCCTTTTTGGCCCGTGAGTACCGAGTGCTAGCGATCTTTATCGTTGTCGTCTTCGGCCTGATCGCCATGGGTATGAACTTCAATACCGCTCTTGCTTTTCTGGGTGGTGCAATCTGCTCGATGACCTGTGGTTTCATCGGTATGAAGGCTGCAACCCGCGCGAACGTTCGGACAACCGAGGCTGCTCGTCTTCACGGTCAAGCCAAGGCGCTAGAAGTCTCCTTTAATGGTGGCGCGGTTATGGGTCTGGCGGTTGCTTCTCTCGGTCTGGTTGGTGTTGGCGTTGCTTACATCTTCTTCGGCGGTGATGTTGAAACTGTGAAGTACATCAACGGTTTTGCCATGGGTGCTTCCTCAATTGCTCTTTTTGCCCGTGTTGGTGGTGGTATCTATACCAAGGCCGCTGACGTCGGTGCTGACCTGGTTGGAAAGGTTGAAGCCGGTATTCCGGAAGATGATCCGCGTAATCCCGGTGTTATCGCTGATAATGTTGGTGACTGCGTTGGTGATACTGCCGGCATGGGTGCTGACATCTTTGAATCCTATGTCGGTTCGATTATCGCCACTATGGCGATTGCTGCTGCTGCCGGCCCGGCTCTACTGACCAAGCTTGGCGGTGGTGCCATGGTTCAGGCCAACGCCATTATGCTGCCGTTGATCCTCGCTATGGTCGGCCTGGTCTTCTCCTTTATCGGTATTGGTTCGATGAAGATTCTCAAGTCGATGGACCCGGCCAAGGCGTTGCACTACACAACGTTTGTTGCTGCTGGTGGTTTCCTGGTTGCTGCTTTCTTTGTTATTAAGGCCTACGGTCTGACAATAGGAGTTTTCTGGGCAATTCTGGCTGGTACTCTCGCCGGTATCTTAATCGGTCAGATTACCGAATACTACACTGCTGCTGGCCCTGTTAGGCGGATTGCCGAGGCGAGCAAGACCGGCCCGGCTACCAACATTATTCACGGTCTGGCTGTTGGTCTTGAGTCGACGGCACTGCCGATCCTGATTATTTGTATCTCCATTTTTGTGGCCAATCACTTTGCCGGCCTTTACGGTATCGGTATTGCTGCGGTTGGTATGCTGGCGACCGTCGGTGTCACCATGACCGTAGACGCCTACGGTCCGATTGCTGATAACGCTGGCGGTATCTCGGAAATGGCCGGTCTTGGACCGGAGGTTCGTAAAATTACCGACGGGCTTGATGCTATCGGCAATACCACGGCTGCTATTGGTAAAGGTTTTGCTATCGGTTCGGCGGCGCTGACCGCCCTGGCTCTCTTCTCGGCCTATGCCACAACCGTTGGTCTTAAAACGATCAACCTGATTGAGCCGAAAGTTGTTATCGGCCTGCTGATCGGTGGCGCGCTTCCGTTCTTTATCGGTGCTTTGACCATGACTTCGGTCGGTCGTGCAGCCGGTAAGATGGTTGACGAGATCCGTCGCCAGTTCCGCGAGATCCCAGGTCTGCTTGAAGGCAAGGAAGGCGTTAAGCCTGACTCCCAGAAGTGCGTTGATATCTCGGCTGCCGCTGCTCTGAAAGAGATGGTTT
>JBFFPW010000005.1:0-15366 GCA_041573815.1 Desulfuromonadales bacterium | reverse complement strand
TTCACCACATCCATGCCGACACCGCGGCCGGATGTTTCAGTCACTTCAGAGGCGGTCGAAAAGCCCGGGTAACAGATCCACTGAAACAGCTCCCGCTCGGTCAGTGCTTTGATTTGCGCCGGTTTGAGCAGCCTTTTCTCACTCAGTTTTTTCCGCACTGAGGCCGGGTCAATACCGCGGCCGTCATCCGAAATCTCAATCAGGGCCAGATCTTTTTCACGCCAGGCCCGAACCTGAACTGTCCCCTCTTTTTCAATCCCGTGGTCAACGGCATTACGGACCAGATGGACCAGAGGATCCGCCAGATCCTCGAGTATGGCCCGGTCAAGTTCAACCTCATGCCCGACAATTTCCAGATTGACCTTCTTGTCGCTCTTGCGGCACTGGTCACGGACCAGACGCGGCAGGTTGGCGGTTATGCTATCTAACGGCGTCATCCTGACCTGGAGAACATGATAATGCAAATCGGTCACCAGGCGGGTCAAGAGATTGAGGCCACCTTCGACATCACTCCATTCCCTGGCACCGCTAGCCGACTGCAACATATAACGATTGGTGATGAGTTCTCCGGTCAGATTGACAAATTTGTCAAGCAGCGCAGTCCTGACCCGGACCGTTCGGACATCCTCATCCTTGCGAGTACTCCGCCCTTCCCGACGACGGTCGGTACCAAAAGAGACCTTGGCAATATCGGGCATAGCAGAAACTTTACCGATAATCTCGTCTTCTTTGAGATCACTCACAAGCCAGACTGAAAGCTGTTTAACACTGAAACCCTGCCTCATCTCTTCTTCGGTCGGCTTACATGATTCAATCTTACCAAGCGGCCGCATCGCTTCCAGTGCGAGCAAGGCCCGGGCAGCCGGGGCCAGGGCATCTGCCGCCAGATCGATCAGCACCTGCAACGTCCGCCCGGTTTCACTGGTCTCGACAGGTTCGTCTCCGGCAGGCGGGACCTGATCATCTTCGTGCGAGATGTCATCGGATTGCGTTTTGAGCAGCGCTTCTCCGGCAGCCACAAAATCGGCAACATCTTGCTCCGGTTCTTCTGCCTCTATGTTGACTAACAGGGATTCCAGCAGATCGATCCCGGCCAGCAGCTGATCAACTGCGGCCTCCGGGACGGTGCCGGTTTGACGAAAATTATCGAGAAAGTCTTCCAGGTGATGGGCCAGAGATGCGGTGTTCTCAAACCCCATTGACGCAGCCATTCCCTTTATTGAATGGGCCTCACGGAACAGTTCATCAATCCCTTCGCTGCTTGAAGGGTCTTGCTCCAGAGCAATAGTAAGCTGGCTCATTCGGCGGAGGTGTTCCTTCGATTCTGAAAGAAACAGCTCCTGATATTTGGACATGTCCATAGGGACCCCGATCGCTGCCGCGAAAAATTAGATACGATCCGGCATCATGCTACGAGCCGAGGACACGGCGGACAACATCGAGCACCCGCTCTTCCTTGAAGGGCTTGACAATAAAATCCTTGGCTCCAGCCTGGACCGCCTCGACAACCAGAGCATCCTGTCCAAGCGCACTGCACATAACAATGCAGGCATCCGGGTCAGATCGGCGGATCTCCTGGAGCGCTTCGATGCCACTTTTAATTGGCATGACGATGTCCATCGTCACCAGGTCCGGTTTCAACTCATCGTATCGGGCAATAGCCTCTTCGCCATTCGCCGCTTCGCCAATGACGTCGTGACCGGCCTTGGTGAAAATGTCCTTGAGCATGTTCCGCATAAAAAGGGCGTCATCGACGACCATTACCCTTACTCCCATTATATCCTCCAAAAATATTAAAACGTTTCCAAGCTGTTCAGCAAACTTGGGATATCGAGCATATTAATCATCCTGCCATCATGATTGTACAACATCCGGATATGCAGGTTTTTCTGTTCTTCCTGCTGACAAGGCAGCATCAACTCCGGGTCGAGAGGAACAATCCGGTGTATCCCTGAAACACCAAGAGCCAGCGCCCTCTTGCCAATCGGCAAAACAACAGCCCGCTCGCCATACGACGAATCGGCCAGTCCCAGGTATTTTCCGAGATCAAGAACCGGAACAATATTGCCGTGAAAGTTCATTGCGCCAATAAAGGCTTCCGGAGCCCGTGGAATATAGTTGAGATCGGGAGATTCTACGATCTCCTGAATATCATCAACTTCCAGACCAAACCATTCGTCAGCCAGGCGAAAGATCAGAACCAGTTCCATCAGTCAGCCGAGATCCCGTTACCAAGTTCAAATTGTTTTACATTATCGGCAAGAGTTTCGGCATAACTCGCCAGCTCCTGTGCAGCGTGGGCCATCTCGCTCATTGCTGCTGACTGTTCTTCAGTTGCCGCTGAGCCTTCCTGGGTCGCAGCAGCATTGTCGGAGACAACCTGGGAAATCTCTTCGATGGCATCAACCATCTTGTTGGCCCCCTCAATCTGCTTGGTTGACAGTTCGGCAATACTGGTCGCCTTGGTCTGGGTATTAACTGCGGTTTCGATGATTTCTTCAAAGGCCTTGTTGGTCAGAATCACTGCTTTACGGCCTTCGGCCATCTCTTCGATATTGTTCCGCAGAGAGACCTCAACGTTCTGCCCTTCGTTCTGCACCTTGCCAATCAGATCGGTGATCTCTTCGGCCGAACCGGTTGTCGAATCAGCCAGCTTGCGTATCTCTTCGGCAACAACGGCAAATCCTCGGCCATATTCACCAGCCCGGGCCGCTTCGATCGTTGCATTCAGTGCCAACAGGTTGGTTTTCTGGGCAATACCGTTAATCACCTCGACGATTTTGCCGATGCGGCCAAGCTGTTCACCGAAATTCACCACCTGTTCGCCACTGCGCTCAACATCCTGGAGAATCTGCATCATCCGTTCCATGGTATGCTGCGCCTTCTCACCTCCACCTTGAGCTGTCATGACCGTAGTATCAACGGCATCTGCCACCTTTTTTGACGACGAGGCAACCAGTTCGGTGTTGATCGCCATCTCCTTGATCAGGCGCGAGGCCTTCTCTACTGTCTCCGCCTGCACTTCGGCTCCGCGACTTATCTGTTCAACGGTATTGGAAAGCTCATGGCTCGATGCTGTCATCTCCTCGGACGTCGCCGACAGGCCATGGGCCGAGTCGCTGACCTTGACCGACGCATCGCGTACCTTGCCGACCAGATCCCTGAGATTTTCATTGACCCTGTTGAGTGAAGCGGCCAGATCGGCTGTTTCATCCGGAAAGGTCGAATCTCGCAAGCGGACGGTCTGCGAAAGGTCACCATTACTGATCCGCTCGGCTGCCGACGTTATAGTTTTAATATTGCCGGTAAACGCCTTCGAGAAGAGCGCCCCGAGCACCAGACCAACCAGAATAGCACCACCGGTCGACACCAACTGCTGCCAGACTTCAGCAATTCCCAGCATCGGGACAAGGAGATTCAACAACACGATCGATGCAACGACAATGATGAATCCCATAATAAACTTGTAAGTAATTTCTACGCGCATTGTTCAGCTCCTCCAGTCGATTCAAAATGGCGAACAGTTTTCAACAGCGTTAAGTCTCTTTTTTAAGTCGGCATGCCAAGACACCGATAGACCCGTTCAACCGGGTATTCGGACCGAAAAATATGCCGTACGGTCCCGACCAGGGTTTCTGCCCGACCGAGCACTAGAAACGAGTCCTGGCCAAGTGCCCTGGCAAACCGTTCCAGGATTTTGGATTGCTCTTCCCTTGAGAAATAAATCATCACGTTCCGGCAAAGAATCAGATCAGCCTCAGGGAAATCAGGATCGGTCAGCACATCATGCCGACGGAAACTGACCATATCGCGAATTTCCGGTTTCAGCCGAAAGCGCGTCCCCCCCAGGCGATCAAAATATCGTTCACGAACCGGTTCCGGAACTTCCGCCAGTCGCTGGGCATCATACTCAGCAACTTTTGCCTGGTCGAGAATCGGTTGGCTGACATCTGATCCGAGTATACTGACCTCAATATCCCCGACCTGCATCTCATGCAGCAACAGCGCCAGTGAATACGGTTCTTCGCCGCCGGCACAGCCGACGCTCCAGATCCGCAATTGACCCCTTTGCTCACGGCGAGCCCTGTCAATCAGCTCAGGGAGCACCTTCTCTTCCAAAACCCGATACGTCGAAGGGTTGCGGAAGAACTGCGAGACATGAATGGTTAAAACCGCCAGCAGGGCATCAAGCTCATCATTGTCGGAGTCGAGCAGCTCGACATAGTGGGCCGAGTCTCTTAAGCCTCTGGCCCGCACCCGACTGGCAATACGTCGCTTGATGCAACGATCCTTATAACTGGCAAGATCGAAGGCCCGTCGCGCTTGCAAAATTTGCACGATTTCCTGGAAATCTTCATCCCTGAAATCGGCTCCGACAAACGGAGCCTTATTTACTGGCGTACCCATCTAACCTTCAACATCGCATTCATATTGACAACCGCCTGAAAAGATCATGAAAACAGTCGATATTATTACTTATTTTGTGGATTAAATCAAAACAACATTCAGCACAGTTACGGTATCCGGCCTAGGATACATGATTACGGTGTGTCAGGGAAGTGTTTGTAGCCGAGCTGGTGTGGTAATTCAACCGCTCCAGAGGGGCCCCGAAGTCGCAACCCTTCACTGCTGTTATCAATATGACCGATTCTCGAAATTGACACCCCGGTTTTGCCGGCAATAGCGGAAATGGCCTTTTGTGCCGAAGGTGGTGCTGTAAAAAGCAGCTCGTAGTCCTCACCACCGCTCAGAGCAAGGTCCATAAGGTCTGAATCGGTGTTCATTTCCTGCTGAAAATCTCGGGACAGCGGCATTGCCGCCAGATCAACAACGGCACCAACGCCGGAAGCATTGAGAACGTGTTCAAGATCAGCCAAAAGCCCATCGGAGATATCGATCATCGCTGTCGGGATACCATCTTCAGCAAGGGCCCTTCCGGTTTTGATCCGGGCCGTCGGGTCAATATGTCGACCGAGGAGAAACCGGGAAGGGTTTTTGCCCGCCATAAGCTGACGCAGGGCCAAGGAACTGTCGCCAAGAGTACCGGTCACAAAAAGGTCATCTCCGGTTTTGGCGCCGTTGCGCATTATCGAGCTCGCCTTCTTGGCCACGCCCTGAGCTGAAACAGAAATAGTCAACCCGCCCCGGGAGCGGCAGGTATCGCCACCAGCCAGAACCGCACCGTAGGCATCGCTGGCTTGCAGAAATCCGGACAGGAACTGATCGATCTGGTCAACATTAATATTGTCAGGAATCGCCAGAGAAAGGAAAAGAAACAGGGGTTGGGCACCCATTGCCGCTAGGTCACTGACATTCACCGAAACGGCCTTGCGTCCAAGATGGTGCAGTTCACTCCAGTCGAGATTAAAATGAACCCCCTCGGTCAATAGATCAGTCGTCGTCAATAGCTCCTGTTTATCATCAATCCTGGCCACCGAACAATCGTCGCCGATTCCGCAAATCAGTTCCGGTCTGGTTCGGCTTTGCTTTTTAAGATGTTCAATAATTTGAAACTCGCCCCGCTCTGTAAGCTTCATTTCTTCTCTTTCAGGGCGATCTGCAACACCTGTTCGATTCGGCTTGCGAAAACCATTTCTATCTTTTGCCGCAGATGACGGGGAATTTCCTCTATATCCTTTTTGTTCTGCTCCGGCATGACAATGGTTTTGATTCCAGCCTGAACGGCCGCCAGAAGCTTTTCCTTCAATCCACCGATCGGTAAAACCTTACCCCGCAAGGTGATCTCACCGGTCATCGCCACGTCCTTGCTGACCGGCCGGCCAGTCAGGGTTGAAATCAGGGCGGTCGCTATGGTAATCCCGGCGCTCGGGCCATCTTTCGGGATCGCTCCGGCCGGCACGTGGACATGAATATCGGTATCTTCCAGAAAATCAGCGGCAATGCCAAACTCGCCGGCATGGGCCCGGGCATAAGAAAGTGCCGCCTGGGCACTCTCTTTCATAATTTCACCAAGATGACCAGTCAGCGTCAACTTCCCCTTGCCCTTCATGCTGTGGACTTCCACGTACAGTATTTCACCACCGGCTTCCGTCCAGGCAAGGCCATTGGCCAAGCCGATTTCATCTTCACTCCGCTCCTCTTCCGGCAGGAACCGGACAGGGCCGAGCAAACGACTGATAGCTGAAACATTTACCGCAACATTATCCGTCTTCCCCTCGGCAAAACGCCGGGCGACTTTGCGACAGACCGAACCGATCTCCCGTTCAAGGTTACGCAGCCCGGCTTCTGAAGTATAGCCGGTGACTATCTTACGAATAGCATTATCGGAAAAGCTGATATTTTCCGGCTTCAATCCGTTCTCATCGACTTGCCGCGGCACCAGATACTGATTAGCAATGGCCACTTTTTCCTCGGTGGCATACCCGGCCAAACGAATAATTTCCAGACGGTCCCGAAGAGCGGGGGGGATCGTCTCGAGAACATTGGCCGTCACAACAAATAGAACCTTCGACAGATCGAACGGTTGATTGATGTAATGATCTGAAAAAGCATGGTTCTGCTCCGGATCGAGCAGCTCAAGTAGAGCGGCCGAGGGATCACCGCGAAAATCACTGCCGACCTTGTCGAGCTCATCAAGCATGAACACCGGGTTATTGCTACCGGCCTGTTTGACACCTTGAATAATTCTCCCCGGCAAAGCCCCGACATAAGTTCGGCGATGACCACGAATTTCAGCTTCATCCCGGATACCACCAAGGGACATGCGCACAAACTTGCGGCCAAGGGCCCGGGCGATCGACTTGCCGAGACTTGTCTTACCGACCCCGGGTGGTCCGACAAAACAGAGAACCGGCCCTTTAAGGTTCTTCTTCAGTTTCCTGACGGCCAGAAACTCAAGGATCCTTTCCTTGACTTTCTCGAGATCAAAATGATCTTCATCAAGCACCTTGCGAGCTTTTTTTAAATCAAGGTTGTCTTTAGTCGAATGGCCCCAGGGCAGGTCAAGCATCCAGTCGAGGTAGGTTCGAACGGTACCGTACTCCGCCGCTTCCGGATGCATTGATTCGAGTCGGCGAATCTGTTTTTCAACCTCCTGTTCAATATCCCCCGGCAAACGGACTTTGCTCAACCGCTCCCGCATCTCGGCGACATCCTCGGCGCGCGGGTCACTCTCGCCGAGCTCGGCCTGAATCGCCCGCAACTGCTCGCGCAGAAAGTATTCGCGCTGCGACCGACCCATCTCCTCCTTGGCCTGGCTTTCAATCCGGTTCTGCACTGAAACCAGTTCCAGTTCCATCGCCAAAAAATCCCTGACTTTCTTGAGGCGCTCAACCGGATCACGAATTTCCAGGAGCTCCTGCGCCTCGTCAACCTTAAGACCAATATTGCTGGCGACCAGGTCAGCCAGCCCACCCGGTTGTTCAATATTGTCGAGGACACTCATCACCTCAGCGGGGAGGCTTCTACCGAAATTGGAAACTTGCAGAACTTGTTCGCGAACCGTGCGGACCAAGGCCTCGGTTTCAATAACCGGGTTGTCGGAGCTTGATTCTTCCAGGCTCTCAATCCGGACGGTATAATGCGGTGCGCTGCCGGTAAACTCACTGATTTTGGCCTTGGATATCCCCTGAACCAGAATCTTGATACGGCCATCCGGCAACTTCAACATTCGCATAATCATCGCCACGGTCCCGGTTTCGTAGATTTCACTACTCTCGGGGTCCTCAACCTCAACATCTTTTTGCGCTGCAAGGAATATCTGGCGATCTCCGGCCAGAGCCGCATCAACAGCCGAAATCGACTTTTCACGTCCGACGAAAAGCGGCAAGATCATATACGGAAAGACAACGATGTCGCGCACCGGCAAAAGCGGCAGTGTTTCCGGAATAGTACTGCTAATATTCTCCTGATTTAAATCCAAGATACTCTCCTTAATAGAAAGTTTAAGCTCAAACTTTGGAATTTACAGCTCTTTGTTGACAAGCAGAACCCGAGAGTTGTCAAGCGATCGGTTCTGGTAGGTCAAACCTGAACTCCTTTATACCTTTTTCTGCACCGTTTTCATCAAAACTTTTTTCAATAAAATGCGCCTGTCCCTGTCGATCGACCAGATAAACAGTCGAGGCCCGGGTTCCATACTCTGATCCATGGACGAAACGGGCCGAGAGCATCCGCTCCCAATCCAATCCGACGCCGGTATCAGGCAAGTCGGAATCGGCAGCGCAATGCCGGTCGGCCAGTAAGCCGAAAAGCGGTTCAACGTCGGTTGTCTCTGCTTGCAGCCATCGTTTGAGTTCCTCCTTGGCAGCAACAACCTTCGGCCACGGAGTATCAAGCCAATGGTTGCTTAAACCATATACTCCCGGACCAATACCCCTGGTTCCCCCACCGGTGTTTGAGAAATAGAACATTTTTCCCTGGTCACCGGCCATAAAATTCAGGCCGGCATAATGGTCATCATCAGCTTTGAGCGATTGCCGGAAGGCTTCTATCTCTTCACCATTCTCTAAAAAGCGGCGGACCAATCCGCCCCGGGAAAGGCGACTGTATCGACGGTGGTAAAAATCCCGATAATTAGTGACCACGGCCCAACGCCCCGACCGGGTAACGCCAAACCAGCTGCCGCCCCGTTCGAGATCTCTTCCTGCCAGCACTTCGGGTGAGTCAGGCCAGAAGCTGGCTGGCTCGGTCGGCCGATTGAAAAACTCATCGCGGTTTTCGGCAATGACCAATCGGTATTCTGGATGGCAGTCAACCGCCATAACAAGGAGACACATGCTTCAAGTGTTGCAGAAAAGTGTTCGATTGAAAAGAGGACAAATAAAAAAAGGCGGCCACAGAGGGCCGCCTTTTAGAGGATACAAGTAGGCTTAAACTTTGGGGCCGGCCTGGGTAAAGTCGAAATCATCATTATCAGAGGTGTATTTCTTGAAGTTCTCGATGAACATACCGGCCAGCTTGTTGGCGGTTGCATCAAAGGCCTCTTTGTCAGCCCAAGAGTTCCGGGGGTTCAGAATACTGCTATCGACTCCCGGCAATTCCTTCGGCAGGTTCAGTTTGAACCAGCGGGTCTGTTCAAATTCGGCATTTTCAATACTGCCGTCAAGAATCGCATTGATGCAGGCACGGGTCGCCTTGATACTCATCCGTTTGCCGACACCGTAGCCGCCACCGGCCCAGCCGGTATTGACCAGGTAAGCATTGACATTGTGCTGCTCCATCTTCTCACCGAGAAGCTTGGCATAAGCGGTCGGGTGCAGAGGCAGGAATGCCTCTCCAAAGCAGGACGAGAACGTTGCCTGCGGTTCGGTGACACCACGCTCGGTACCGGCAACCTTGGCGGTGTAACCGGAGAGGAAGTAGTACATTGCCTGTTCCTTGCTCAGCTTGGAAACCGGCGGCAAAACACCGAATGCGTCACAGGTCAGGAAGATAATATTTTGGGGATGTCCGGCCTTCAGGGTCGGTTCATGGTTGTCGATATGCTCAATCGGGTAGGAGACCCGGGTATTCTCGGTTTTCGTATCGTCGTCGAAATCGATGATGCCGTTTTCGCAGGCGACAACATTTTCGAGCAGGGCGTGCCGACGAATTGCACCATAGATTTCCGGCTCACTGTCCTGACTCAGGTTAATGCATTTAGCGTAACAACCACCTTCAAAGTTGAAGATACCATCTTCGTCCCAACCATGTTCATCATCACCAATCAGTTTGCGCGACGCGTCGGTTGAAAGGGTGGTTTTACCGGTACCTGAAAGACCGAAGAAGAGGGCAACATCTCCATCCTTGCCGACGTTGGCCGAGCAATGCATCGAGAGGATTCCTTCAACCGGCAGCCAGTAGTTCATCATGGTGAAAATGCCCTTCTTCATTTCACCGCCGTACCAGGTGCCACCGATGATGGCAACATTCTTCTCGATATTGAAGATGACAAAAACTTCGGAATTCAGACCGTGCTTTTCCCACTTTTCATTGGTCAGCCCGGCAGCATTGTACACGGTAAAGTTCGGCGTGAACGACTCCAGTTCCACGGCACTCGGGCGGATGAACATGTTTTTAACGAAATGCGACTGCCAGGCATATTCGGTGATAAAACGGGCCTGCTTGCGGGTTCGCTCATTGGCTCCACAGTAACCATCGAGGACGTAGAGGTCCTTGCCGGACAGATGCTCGATGACGTCGCTGTAAAGTTCGTCGAAAATTTCCGGGGCTATCGGCTTGTTGATGTTGCCCCAGGCAATATTATCCGAGGACGGCGACTGCTTGACAAAATACTTGTCTTTCGGTGAACGACCGGTAAATTTCCCCGTGTCGACCATCATTGTGCCGTTTTCAGAGACCTGACCCTCGTTGTTGGCTGTCTCATGATCAAACAGTTCACCATAGCTCAGGTTATGATAGACCTTGCCGACACTTTTCAGTCCCAGTGCTGCCGCATCCAATCCTTTTCCTGCTGTCGTTGCTTGCATTTCACCGCCCTTTGAAATGGTTGTTTGGAAAAATAACTTGCCTGAATAATCCCCGGCAAATCGCTTTTGCTCTCCAGAATAAACTACGGCAGTTCAACAGGCATTAATTTTGCCTGACAACTGCCGGAGCCGCGAGATTATAAATTACCTTATGGAACGGAATCAAGAGGGAAAACGCCTCTCTTTTCAATTTATTTACTGCATTCGGCGTGCACTTTAACAAATTTAGTCAAAATAAAAAAGAAAAAGTTAGCTTAAAATTTCTTTTTTGGTCAGGTTTGCCAAATGTTTCATCAAACAAAATAGAATCCCCTGACACCATCCGGAAGTTTCATAAATTTTCACTGCCGGAGCGGCGCTGGAGATAAACGACGAGAGCCCATATTTCCCGCTCAGTAAAATGCGGCCCCCAGGCCGGCATGACCGATCCCTGTGAAAGAAAAGGCTCAGCCGTTTTCCCCTCAGAGATCCGCCAGAACAGGTAAGCCGGATCGATTGTACGGTATTTTTGCTCAAAAAAGTCCGGCGCCGGTGGCTGGAAGAAATCGGCCCGCTCACCGCGCCCTTCTGATGAATGACCGTGGCAGTATGCACATTTTCGCTGAAATATCTCTTCTGCGGCAACAAGTGCCCCCTGGTCCTGATTAATGCCGGCCGGCATTTGTCGGGAGGGGTAGTTCATATCCTGCGGGCTACATGCGAGAAGAAAAACCAGGATTATCTTCAGGGCTGACCCTGTAAGTTTTCTTAAAAAAAAGAGGCCATCCGAAGATGGCCTCTTTGGCTCTCTTGTTTCAGGCAGCCTTTTCAAGTGCGGCTCCCCATTTTGCCAGTTCATCGACCACCGATTGCACCAGTTCATCCATCGCCGCTGCGACCGACGGACTCAACTCCATTCTCATTTCGATCGATTCAGGCTGAACTCCCCAAAAAACCAGTTCTCTCGGGGCATAGCCCTGCAGGTCAGCAACCGCCAGAAGATCCTGCAAACCCATCTGGTGTACCGACAGTTTGCTGGCGAACGCCCGGGGCACTTCCTCCCCTTCCAGTCGGAAAACCGACCCTGGGTCCGCCTTCATCTCAAGGGCATCAATAATCAGCAACTGATCGGCATCTTCAATAAAGGGCAACAGATCCAGGCCAAGGGTCCCACCATCAACAACTTTGACCCCGTCCGGGAAACGATACTCCTGCTGCAATCGCTCAACGGCTAACACGCCCAGAGCGTCATCGTTCATCAGGGCATTGCCGAGACCAAGAACCAGGATATTCATTCAGTCCAGTTCCTCAGGGTCGATGAACTTGTAACCGCCAAAGATGCTGGCCATTGTTCCATTCTTCTCTTTAACTTCCATGAGCCAGGCACTGTAAACATGATGAATGGCAAAACCAATCAACAGCCACATGATGACATGGTGTGTCAGGCGCAGCCCCTGGTTACCAAAGATCGGCAACAGCCAGCCGAACGCCGTATCCCAGCCCCCGCCAGGAGCGTACTGCCCGTACAGGGCAAATCCGCTAACAATCTGGACGATAAACAGTCCGAAGACACCCACGTAAGCCATGGCGGCCAGTGCATTGTGCCCAATAACTCCCGGCGGCTTGGACTTGACGAAAGTATAGAACAGAAACGTTCCGGTAATGTACTTTCTCCCCTTGCTGGTGACCCAGGGGAAGAAAACCCGCCAGCTGGCAAACTCATTGCCGAGAAATGCCCAGATAATCCGTGAGAGAACAGACAGGGCAAATACATAAGCAAAGACAAAATGAAGAAAGCGCATCCAGCCCATGACATATTGCGATGTCGCTGGGACTGAAACAAACGGATCTCCAATATAAAAACCGGTCACCGACAACACCACAATCGAGATGGCATTGAACCAGTGGGTCAGGCGAACCGGCCATTCCCATACATAACGAAGTTCATGCATCGTCTCAGCCTCCTTCAGTTAGAGGGCCTTGACCCGGATTATTTCCGAACCGTTGCCGTCCATCACGTGCACCGCACAGGCCAGACAGGGGTCGAAGGAGTGAATGGTCCGCAGAATCTCAACCGGCTTGTTCGGGTCGGCAATCGGAGTACCGATCAAAGCCGACTCGTAAGGACCTTTTTGTCCCATCGGATCACGCGGACCGGCGTTCCAGGTTGACGGTACAACTGCCTGATAGTTGGCGATCTTCTGGTTTTCGATACGGATCCAGTGACCAAGAGCACCGCGCGGGGCTTCGTGTGTTCCGTAACCCATGGCTTCTTTCGGCCAAGTTGCCGGATCCCACTTTTCCTTATTGTGGACTTCATAATCCCCAGTGGCGATATTGTTGGCCAGGTCGGTCAGCCATTTTTCATTACGCTGAGCCATGACCAGACAGTCGATAGCACGAGCGGCGGTCCGGCCAAGAGTCGAGAAGAGAGCCGAAGCCGGGGCGCCGAGGGTCTTCAGGACGAAATTGACAGCACCCTGAACTTCAGGGACACCGGCGGCGTAAGCGACCAGGTTCCGCGCCAGCGGACCGACTTCCATCGGCTGATCCATGTAACGCGGCGACTTAACCCAGGAGTACTTCTGGTCGGTGTCGAGCCACTCGTAAGGCGGCTTCGGGCCGGTGTACTTGGCATTTGTCTCGCCATCGTACGGGTGCAGACCCTTGTCGTCACCTTTTGAGTAGTTGTACCAGGAGTTGGTCACATACTCTGTGACTTTCTTCTCGTCGAACGGCATAACATTAGCCAGGTCCTTACCCATGATGATGCCACGCGGATAGAAATAGCTGTCGACATCATTACCGCCCGCTTCGGGAAAATCACCATAGGAGAGGAAGTTGCCAACGCCACCGCCGATTCCGGCCCAGTCAAGGTAGAACGGGGCAACGGCGAGGACATCCGGGATATAAACCTTCTCGACAAAATCTCTTGCCTTCTTAAGCATCTTGGCAATAAAGGCAATCTTGTCAGCGTTGATACCGTTCTGGCTGTTGGGATCAACCGGGGTCGCCATGCCACCGACCAGGAAGGTCTGCGGATGCGGGTTTTTCGAGCCGAGAATCGCGTGAATCTTGATGACTTCCTTCTGCCATTCCAGAGCTTCAAGATAATGGGCGACCGCCATCAGGTTGGCTTCCGGCGGCAGTTTGTAGGCTGAATGACCCCAATAGGCATTCTGGAACGGACCAAGCTTACCGGTGCCGGCAAAGGCAGCAATTCGCTCTTTCACCGCTTTAAAATGCTTGACGCTCGAGTTCGGCCAGTCAGAAACTGACTGAGCCAGCTTGGCTGTCGCGGCCGGATCAGCCTTCAGGGCTGAGGTGATATCGACCCAGTCAAGTGCATGCAGATGATAAAAATGGATGACATGATCCTGCACGTTCTGAATGCCCATGATCAGGTTACGCAGCAGACGGGCATTGGTCGGAATCTCTATGCTCAGGGCGTCTTCAACGGCACGAATACTTGCCATTGAATGTACGGTTGTACAGACACCACAGAACCGTTGGGTAAAATGATGGGCGTCACGTGGATCGCGGCCTTTCAGAATAGACTCGATACCACGGAACGCGGTCGAGGAACTCCAGGCGTCAACGATCTTGCCCCCTTCCAGTGTAGCCTCGATACGCAGATGACCCTCAATACGGGTAATCGGATCGACAGCAATTCTCTTAGCCATGTCTCAATCCTCCTTTATTTCTTGTCAGAGCTTTTGCGAACAGCACTGACAACCCCGTGGGCAGCAAATGCGGCAGCTGTTGCGGCAGCAAGGCCGATACCAATGTCGTCCGCATCGGATTCAACTCCAAACCCGGGGACGTTCGGCAGGCGACGATAAAATGGGCTCATGGTGTCCCAGAACTCCGGCTCGGAACAACCAATGCAACCGTGTCCGGACATAACCGGCCAACTCAAGCCGTCGTTGTAACGGACGGTTGGGCAATTATGGAAGGTCTCGGGGCCTTTGCATCCAAGCTTGTAGAGACACCAACCCTGGCGGTGACCGGCGTCACCAAAGCCTTCGGCGTACTGACCGGCATCAAAATGACCCCGACGCTCGCAGTTATCATGAATCCGCTTGCCATAGGCAAACTTCGGACGACCAAGACGATCAACCGCCGGCAGACTCTTGAAGGTCAGGTAGTGGACGATGGTTGCCGTCAGGTTCTGGGCATTAACAGGACAACCGGGCAGATTGAGAATCGTCGCGCCCGGACAAAGATCCATAACCGAAACCGCATCAGTCGGGTTCGGAGCCGCGGCCGGAATCCCACCGAAGGAGGAACAAGAACCGACACAGATGGTGGCGGCAGCGTTTTTGACCAGCTCCTTGCAACTTTCAACGGCACTGACGCCGCCGGTTGTGCAATAACCGCCATCGGCGCCTTTCGGAATTGAACCTTCAACGATCAGAATGTATTGCCCCTTGTACTTCTTCATGGCGTTGTGCTTGGCTTCTTCAGCCAGATGACCGGCCGCCGCCATGATGACCTCAGAGTACTCAAGGGAAATAGTGTCAAGAATGATATCAGCAGCCGTCGGGTGATTGGCCCGCAAGAAGGCCTCGGAGTCACCGGAACAGCTCTGATACTCAACCCAGATAACCGGTGGACGGTTGTCGTCAAGAGCCTGGGCAACCTTCGGAACAAAGCTCATCGGCAATGCCAGGGCTGCGGTAGTCACCGTGCAGAACTTGATGAAGTCTCGGCGGCTGACCCCCCGCGACTCCCACTTCTGCAAGATCTCTTCAGGGATCGAGACCGGTGCGGAATTGTGGTCGATTGTCATCGATTCATCTCCTTTCAGAAATTGATACACATCATCGAATACACATTAAAAAACTAAATAAGACTTTCGGGTAAAAATCCCGCTTATCAGTTTGAAAGACTGGAGGTAATGAAAATATCCCTACATATTCATAAAAATGGTGAGCCAACAGAACGATGACAGGGG
>JBFFPW010000004.1:0-15428 GCA_041573815.1 Desulfuromonadales bacterium | reverse complement strand
TCTATGGTCCTGAGCTCTTCACCGTCTTCAACAAAGTGATAGGCAAAGTGGCCGACGAATCGTAACAGAATGTACATGGTGTCGGCTATAAACAGCGCCCACCAGAGTTTCCCCTTCGGGAAGTTTCGGCAGTTTTCCTGCATTGCCAAAAGTAAGTTTACATCAGCTTTATGGCGATTGAATTTACTGCCCCCGAGAGTGTATTCGAAGTCATGCTCGACCTGGGCCGCTTTTGGAAACCAGGGGGTCAGCTTGTCGTCTATTTTAAAGTTGCATAGCCTTTCGGCCCAACTTCTTATCGTGTTGGGTACCCAGGTCGGGCCGACGCCATTGTCAATTTTATCGATCTGCTCAGCTGATAAATCCTGGTATCCTGGTCTCTTTGATCCGCTCATAAGTTCCCCCTGGTTATGGTAGAGGCATCAAGCATAATTCTGACAGATGGCATAGATATCTTCCTTGACCTCCATGAATGTCTCGACCAATTGTGGATCAAAATGACCGCCGCTGTATTTCTGGATTTCCAGAGTGGCATCTTCCATTGACCATGGCTTTTTATAGGGCCGTTTCGACGTCAGAGCGTCAAAAACATCAGCAACTGCACAGACGCGCCCCATCAAAGGAATATCTTCACCGGACAGCCCGCGCGGATAGCCACCGCCATCCCATTTTTCGTGGTGGGTCAGGGCGATGACCTTGGCGGCATTCATGATTTCGGAAGTGTGCCCATCAAGCAGGCGATAGCCGATTTCCGGATGGTTCTTCATCGTTTCCCATTCATCCTGGTCAAGTTTGTCCGGTTTCATCAGGATATGGTCAGGAATTCCGATTTTGCCAACATCGTGCATCGGGCTGGCATTGAGGATCAGCTCCCCTTCATCGGCTGACATGCCGTGGGCAACACCGAGCACCTGGCAAATTTTACTCATGCGGATAATGTGGTTGGCGGTTTCACGATCCTTGAATTCGGCCGCCAGGCCGAGCCGCCTGATAATCTCGAGCCGGGTTTCGTGGAGCTCCCGGGTTTTTGATTCGACTTCCTGGTCGAGCAGGGTGTTGTGATTCTTGATGTGCCGGTGTGCCAGGGTGACTTCAAGCAGGTTGCGGATACGGCAGAGGACTTCCTCATTGTCGAAAGGCTTTGAAACAAAGTCTCTGGCGCCGACCCGCAGGGCGTGCAGGCGGGTTTCCCGGTCGTGATAGGCCGTTAGTACGAGAACCGGCAGGTAGTCGCTCTTGAAAACCTCCTTGATCTTGTCCATCACCTCGAAGCCGCTCATGTGCGGCATGTTGATATCAAGCAGCAACAGGTCGGGTTGGAAACTGACAAACAGGTCAAGGACATCGCGTGGATCTGATGTGCACAACACCGATTTGTAGCCGGCCTTGTTGAGGATGTCTTCAAGGAGAAGAATGTTCTCTTCCTTGTCGTCAACGATCAGGATGCGACCATCTTTGATATTTTTGTCAGTTATCATTTATCTCCTCGCTTATTTCACGCTTCATTACAATTCAATAAATTGTCAATCGTATCGAGCAGTTCGGCGATACCGAGAGGTTTGGTGAGATAGGCGACAAAGCCGGACTTTTCGCCGGTCTCGATGTCACTTGATGTCGCGTTGGCTGAAACGGCGATAACCGGGGTCGCCTCGGTTGCCGGGTTTGCTTTTAACTCTTTGAGGACCTCATGACCGCTGATATCCGGCAGAAGAATATCGGTCAGGATTATTGAAGGATTGTGTTCGAGGGCCAGTGAGACCCCTTCTTTGCCGGTCTCCGAGCAGAGAAGCTTCAGGTCGGGTCGGCGTTTGAAGATGTGTTGTACATAAACCTGGTTGGCCTTGTTGTCTTCAACATAAAGAATGACTGATGGGTCCGTTTCGCTGCCATTTCCGCGGGCCGATGTCTGACTCTCTGTTGGCAACGATGCTTCGCTGATCTGTGCAGCGGACAATGGATCGGGGTGTGCTTCATCAAACTCGATAGAAAAGGTCGATCCTTCATTGACGATGCTTTCGACGAGGATGCGGCCATTCATTATTTCGACCAGCTTACGGGTGATCGCCAGACCGATTCCGACTCCATCGACGCCATCCTTATTCTCTTCGAGACGGGTAAAGGGCTCAAAAATCAGGCAGAGGTTCTTCTCGGCGATCCCTTTACCGGAATCCTTGACTGAAAACACAATTTTGCCAGCTCTTTTCTCAAGGGCGACAGTGACGACGCTCCCTTCCGGGCTGTATTTGACCGCATTGGAAATAAGATTGATGATGATCTGACGCAGGCGCAGAGAATCGGCAGTGATCCAGTAAGAGTCATTCAGATCGGTGGCGTCGTGCAGTTGAATCTTCCGTTTTTTCGCCTGGGTGCTGATGACGACCAATGCCCGGTCAAGATCGTCCCGGAAGGAGATAACCTCCGGGTTGACTGACATTTTGCCGGTTTCAATCATTGAAATGTTGAGGATATCATCGATCAGGGCGTTCAGGTGTTTGCCGGAGTCATGAATGATGTTGGTGTTGCGTTCCTGGTTCTCCGTCAAGGGGGCCTCCTTGTCGGTTAGCAGAAGTTCGGCAAAGCCGAGGATGCCGTTCAGTGGTGTGCGCAGTTCGTGGCTCATGTGTGAGAGGAACTGGGTCTTGGCCTGATTGGCCATATCGGCCTCTTTTTTTGCTTCTTCCAGTTCTCGGGTCCGCTTAGTGACCTCATCCTCCAGGGTGTCTTTGGCCGACTGCAGGGCATCGTGGGCCATTTGCTTGGCTTTGTCCCGTTCCTGTCGCAAAACATACAGCCGATCGGCCAGAGCCAGCGAGAGAAAGGTTGCATCGAACAAGAAGCCGATAGCAACAGCATTGAGCAGGATAAAGTGATACGGCAGGACGTTCAGTAGTGTGAAACTGGTGACATAGGAGCCGATAATTGAAGACGTCCAGGCCAATAGATAAAAACGGGCGGCCTTGTTGCCCATGCGCCAGGAGAGAAAGCCAGTGATGAAGAGGATCGGTGAATAAAACTGCACGGCTACGATCGTAACCTTGGCCAGCGGGATGACATCGCTGATCAGGAACGACGCAATGATGACCAGCAGGTGCAGAACAAACAAAGAATGGAGAAGCTTGTCGATCCGTGGCAGGGTCAGGCGGGTGCTTAAAAAGTTTCGGGTAAACAGAACCCCGAAAAACTGGATCGCGCTGATACAGACGACTTGCATCCTTTCTGCCAGGTAAGTTGACTCCGGCCAGAGGAATTTGTATGAGAGGCCGTGCGAGGTTGAGACCATCATGGCGATACTGCAGATAAAGAAGATGAAGTAGAGGTAATTATTATCCTTCATCCGCATGTAAATATAAAATGTGTAGAGGATCATGACGGCCATGATGCCGTAGAAAAGACCGAAGGCGAATGCCATATTGTCCGAATGTTTATAGAAATCCTCCGCCTGCCAGATGGTAAATGGCGTCATCAGGGCCGCCCGGCTCTCAACACGGATGAAAAGCGGCAGTCTCTGGTTCGGTTCAAGCGTTAGCTTGAAAAGAAAGGAATGATGGTCTATCTCCCGCTCATGAAACGGTTTCTTGTCGCCGACTTCCGTTGTGATGAAATCCCCGGGATTGGCCGGGTCTGGAAGGAAAAGCTTGATAGAATCAATATAGGGAATAACTTCTTCAAGGATCAGTTTCTTGCTGACTGGATCAGGGTTGATGATTTCCGTGCGATACCAATAGGCTGATTCGGTGAAGCCAAAGCTCGGGAAGTCCTTGTTGTGAGGGATGAATTTGGAGGCAACCTGTGCAGATGTTATGTCCTGGATTGTCAGATTTTTTGTCGGGTCCTCCAGGAACTCCATATGGGTTCCGAGGATGTGTGATTTCGTGTTTTTGTCGAGAACGATCTCGGCCTGATTTGCCGCCGCCAATACGTTGGCCGAGAAGAGAAGCAGAAAAAAACAGGCAAGTAGCGTTTTTGTGCTTTGACGCACATGCGGTCGGCTAATGGAAAGGGGGCTGTTCTGGCGAAACATGGCTCCTCCTTAGCGGAATATCATTGCATATTTGCGAAGTAGATTCGGCAATAAATAAAGCTTAATAGTATTGTAATTCATGCCAAATTTCATCCTTTTAATAATGGATGTGGCTGAATAAAATCTTTTTGTTGCCCGAACCAATGCGGCTTCGAGTTGTTCCGGAGTGAAGTTTTTTGGCTGGAAAACAACCTTGTCGGAATCGTAAAGGTTCCAGTCGGTGGTCAGTATTCTTCCTTCGGATTGCAGGTCGTTGAAGCTTTTCGTTCCGGGATACGGCGTTAAAACCGAGAAAGCGGCCAATTCCATGCCGCTGCTGATGCAGAAGTCAACGGTCTTTTCGAGGGTTTCCGGAGTGTCTTCATCGAAACCGAAGATAAAGGAACCGACAACACCCAGTCCTTTTCTGTGGATTCTTTCTATCTCTTTATAAAAATAATCGACATCAACCTTTTTCCCGACTGATGAACTGTTGTCAGAGTTGATGCTTTCAAATCCGATCAGAACGCCGGCACAGCCGCTGGCTTTGAACTTATCCAGCACGGTATCGGTTAGAACCGGAAGCCTGACCTGGGCCAACCAGCTGATACGCTTTCTTTCGAGCGCCGCGAGAATCTGATCATAGTATTCGTTAGCCGTTGCACTTGCGCCGTAGAAGTTATCATCGAGGAAATTAATATACTTGGTCTCAAGGTTTTCAATGTCGCGGAGAACCGAATCAAGTTTTCTTTGCAGGTAGAATTTACCGAAAACATTTTGTGATGAGCAAAAACTGCAGTTCAGCTCACAACCGCGGGAGGCAAGAATCGAAGTCTGCCAGCGCGATCGGGCCGTGCCGGTCGCCTTTTGCGGGATCGAATCCGGAATCCTGTTGTGGTAAAAGGGCTGGAGGTTGTTGTTCTCCGTGTCGGCGATGATCTGTTCCATCATGGTCTCGGCGTTGCCAATAGCGATCGCATCACAATATTGTTTCGCTTCTTCCGGCACCGCACTGACGTGTGAGCCGCCGAGAATGACCTTTTTGCCCTGTTTTCGGAATTTTTCGGCAATGGCGTAAGCGCGTTTCGCATTGACAGTGATGGTCGAGATGCAGACGAGGTCGGCCGGGATGCTGTAATCAATCTTTTCTTTTGCTTCATCGATAATCTGAACAGAATGCTCTGCCGGGATGAGTGAGGCGAGGTAAGCGGGGGTTATGTTTGCCACCGGGAAAACCCGATGCATGAATTTATTGATACTCAGATACTGAAAAGGATTGATGAATAAAATATTCACCGCTGAATACCCCCGCTTAAAAAAAAGTTTTTTTACTACAGGGATAACGCCGCGAAAACAAGGCAGGCAGATGGAACGGCGGCCCCCTCCCAGCAAATCAACTGCATAACAAAAAAAGATAATGTTCTATTTTTAAGTACCGAACGCACATCTGTCAACTTAAAACCTTAATTTCATTAGACAATTAAAAATTTTTTTCAGGTTTGGCGGCGAATTGTTTCTGCAGGCTCTCTCTGCTACAATACCGTAATTGAATCAGGTGGAGGGTGTCATGGCAAAGTTGATCGTTGTGTTCAGAAACAAGATATTGCAGGAAGTGAAATTGGCCAAGGAGACGGTGCGGATCGGTCGGGACTCTGATAATGAAATCCAGATCGACAATCCCGGAGTCTCACGCTTTCATGCCGAGGTCTACCGCCAGGGGTATCCTTTTTATGTTGAAGACATGAAGAGCACCAATGGTACTCATGTCAACGGAACCTTTATCGACTGGAAGGCCGCACTCAATGATGGCGACCGGGTAACCATTGGCAAGCATGATCTGATCTTTCAGCTTGAAGCGAGCGACTACCGCGAAGGGACGAAAAAGATCGATTTTGGTGAGACGGTCTGTATCCGTCCGGGTGATAAGAAGCGCTAGCTGTACACTTGCATATTGAAAACAAAGAGGCCGGGTCTGAAAACACCGGCCTTTTTTTGTTGTCTGTTGCGATCTTATTCAGCGACCGGACCGATGCAGTTTCCGCAAGCACCCTTGTGGCGACCTTTGCCATCATAGCCACCCCGTTGACCGCGAGTTTCTGAGCGACTTTCGCGCCCTTCATCGCGCTGGGCAATCTGCTCCGGCGACAGGATTGCCTCCATTTTGGTGCGAAATTGTCGCTTCGCCAGTTGCATCTCAACCTTCATATCCGCATGGGCCCGGGCCAGTTCGCGTAGCCTGTTTTCGTCAACGGGATCATTTTCCAATTCCAGGCGCATCGCCTCGCGATTCTGGTGTAGCTGTTCGCGCAAGGGCTCAAGCTGCTCTCGCTCTATTTCACGCAGCGACTTTATTTCAGCCCGTTGCTCGTCGCTCAGCTTGAGTCTGTCTCCAGGCGTGTAATCATCTCCCCACCGGGGGCCATCACAGGGGATGCCCTCGCCGTTGCGGCCATAACCGGGTCCGGCCCATGAAATGCCCATCGCCAGAACGATCATGCTCACGATCATAGCCATTAAAACTGTTTGTTTCATTGTTGTCTCCTTTTTCGGATTGCAGAAAAGATATGTTTGTCAATATGACGGACGTATCTTGAAAAGGTTGACAAGACTTTCGCCTGTCATGTTTTGTCGTTGAGATGAAAAATCTTATTCATTAAATTGCAACGATAAATCGATGACTTGCCATTGAAAAACCGGATGATAAAATTAATGAATAAAAGCAGAAAGGAGGATGCAGCTATGATGGTGCGGGTGATGTACCACGATGGCATGACGGAAATGGTTCGGCCGCCGGTGCTGCAGCACCTGATCGAGACCGGAAGAATTCACAAGTTTCGACGGTCGGATGGTTGGGCAATCCTTGGTGTCGATCCAATCCGCGTTGAGAGGCACCATGGCTTCCAGGGGGGTGAGCGACGCAGACCTTCCGTGACACATTAGGCGGTTCCCCCTTAAGAAAAAAGCCTGTTTGAAATGAGCAGGCTTTTTTTGATGGTTTGAGCGAGGCACCTAGGCTTTTTTTCGATCCACCTCGGCCGTTTTCCCCCAATCACACATCAGTTGCAGAATCGGTTTAAGGGTCTGGCCCGTCGGGGTCATTGAATATTCAACCCGTGGTGGCACCTCGGCAAAAACTTCACGGTGCACCAGGCCGTCCCGTTCCAGTTCGCGCAGTTGTTGCGTCAACATTTTTTGGGTGACGCCGGACAGGCGCCGTCTGAGTTGGCTGAAACGGAGGGTTTTGAGAGAAAGATGCCAGAGAATGATTCCTTTCCACTTACCGCCGATCAATTCGAGGGTGGTGGTAACGCCACAGGTATATTCAGGTGTTTCTTCAATCGAAATGTTCTTGGCTGGTTCTGCCATAACTGCTCCAATAGTATCTTTTTGGGTACTACCTTACAAAAAAGTATGTACTTGACGTTTCGTTATATAGTGGCACAATGGATCTTCCTCTGGCAATATAAAACTATAAAATATGATTAAAGGAGCTTTCCATGTCTGAACGTTACACTGCGATGTTGGTTGAAGAGGTTGAAAAAAGAAAATTTGAGCGCAAGATCACCGAGCGCACCATTGATGAACTGCCGGAAGGGGAACTGCTGATCCGGGTTCGTTATTCATCGCTCAACTTTAAAGATGCTTTGTCGGCCATTGGTAATCCGGGAGTTTCACGAAACTTTCCACATACCCCTGGCATCGATGCCGCCGGAGAAGTGGTTGAATGCAGCGATGGCAGCTTCAAGGCGGGTGATGAGGTTTTGGTTACCGGTTTCGATCTCGGCATGAATACCGCCGGAGGTTTCGGCCAGTATATTCGCATCCCCAGCAAGTGGGCGGTGGCATTGCCATCCGGCCTTTCACAGAAGGAAGCGATGGTCTACGGGACCGCCGGTTTTACCGCCGGGCTTTCTCTGCAGGCGATGGTCAATGCCGGTGTTAAACCGGAAGATGGAGAAATCCTGGTGACCGGTGCAACCGGCGGCGTTGGCTCCGTTGCCATTGCCCTGCTGGCCAAAGCTGGCTATCAGGCGGTTGCTGCGACCGGCAAAGCCGATCAGGTCGATTTCCTCAAGTCAATCGGTGCTGCCGATGTCGTCGGTCGTGATGTTGTTCTCGAAGGAGCAGACAAGCCGATGATGCGCGAGCGCTGGGCCGGGGTCATCGATTGTGTCGGTGGCGATTACTTGGCGGCGGCGATCAAGGCGACCAAGTATGGTGGTACCGTCACCTGTTGCGGTCTGACCGCTTCCCCCGATCTTAATATCAATGTTTTCCCGTTTATTCTACGCGGCGTTTCTCTGCTCGGCATCGATTCTGTCGAATGCCCGATGGCGCCTCGCCTCTCCCTGTGGGACAAGCTGGCCAGCGACTGGAAGCTCGACAGCCTGACCGCATTGACTGATGAGTGTGGGCTGAATGATCTGGATGAAAAGATTGATGCGATGCTGAAAGGCGGACTCAAAGGTCGAACCCTGGTCAACCTTGATCTGTAGAAAATCAGGTTGATGTTTGGGCTTTATCGATCAGCAGGCTTTTCCAAGTCGCGGCAAGATTTTTCACCAGCGGCCATTCTTTCCAGGAATGGTCGCTGTTTTTTACCGATAGATTTGGGTAAGGTTTAGGGAGTAAAGGACAGTTAGATGGCAACTTCCGAAAAATATCATGGTTTTGAACTCGGGCCGATCCGGCCACCGAGCGAGGCGCGGAGTCTCCTGCTCCGGATTACTCGAAACTGTCCCTGGAATAACTGCAAGTTCTGCGGCCTTTACAAAGGAGAGACGTTCAGCATCCGTCCCGTCAACCACATTAAGCAGGATATCGACCTGGTCCGTCATTATGTCGATGCTATCGAAAAAATCAGACAACAGTCTGGCGGGGCAACACACCAGCAGTGTCTGGCACTCCTCGAGGGGCGGCCGGAGAACGAGAGGATGGCTCTGCATACGGCATTGCTCTGGCTTCAGGGAGGGATGGAATCGATCTTCCTGCAGGATGCCAACACTCTGGTGATCAAGCCGGACGATCTGGTTGAAATCCTCGAATATGTCCGGCAGCTCTTCCCGTCAGTCGAACGCATTACGTCCTATGCCCGTTCACACACCGTTGCCCGGATCAGCGACGACGATATGGCGCGGCTCGCCGTGGCCGGATTAAATCGGATCCACATTGGTTTGGAGTCGGCTTGCGACGAAGTACTCGATTTCATCAAGAAGGGTGTCGATAAACAGACACATATTGTTGCCGGGCAGAAGGTGAAAAAGGCCGGCATCGAACTCTCCGAATATTTCATGCCGGGTCTGGGTGGTGCGCAGTTTTCTAAAGAGAATGCTCTGGAGACGGCCGATGCAATCAATCAGATTAATCCCGACTTTATCCGTATCAGAACCCTGGCGATCCCGGAAAATGTTGAGCTGTTCCAGGATGTTCAGTCGGGTGAATTTGCCCGCATTGGCGATTTGCCGATGGCCGAAGAGTTGTTGCTTTTTTTAGACAGCCTGAGCGGCATCACCAGCACGGTTAAAAGTGACCATATTCTCAACCTTTTCCAGGAAGTTGAAGGGTGCCTGCCGGCAGAGAAAGAACAGATGACGGCCCCGATCCGCAACTTTCTGGCTCTGGAATCAACAGCTCAGTTGCTCTATATGGTCGGTCGGCGCGCCGGGATTTTTTCACAACTGCAGGATCTGGACGACCCAGAATTGCGTCGGCAAGCCGAAAAGGCCAGGGACGCGTACCGGGTCACAGCGGAGAATGTTGATGCGTTTTCTTCAGAGATGATGAAACGGTTTATTTGATTCGGATAATACGAGGTCCTGTGGACACGTTCGTGTTCGCGATCCAAAGGTTTTCTTGTTCATCAGTTAATTCAAGATCAGAGGCGTCGGGACCCGGCCCGACAGCCGGGTTCATTTCTTTCTTGAGCGATAAAGAAACGAACCAAAGAAATCGCTCCCTTGCAGGGGCCTTTTTAGTGTAGTTGGGTTTGCTTTTGTTCAACGGTTGGTGGTGGGGAATCGGCTTTAGCCGATTGCGGTTCGTCGCTGTGGTTTTTGCGGGCTGGGTGTAGCCTGTGGTGCGGGCAAATATGATGGCGGCATAAGGGCAACTGGTGGTAAGTCAACGACTTCAGCCCCCCCACATCTAGGTGTCAGGCACCTATATGTGGGGGCTTTTCCTGGTCATCCCTGTTGACAGAACTTTGCTTTAAATCATGTTTTTTCAGCGTTCATCCGCGTCCCAAAAAGCTCTTTCTCAGCTTGGTGATAATAAAAAAAAGGGACAGAAATAAATTCTGCCCCTTTGCTTTGGAGTCCTCCTACTTAAAAAGAATCAACCGTAAATGGCGCGGTAATCCTCTTCGATCATCTCTTCATGACGATGGGTCGACTTGGCGTTGGCCAGGTAGATTTCCTTGACCGCCGGGTCGTCAATCTTCGCGGCCATCTCCCGCAACTCCTTCTCAAGAGCTTCTTCCTGCTCGATTGCGAGTTCCATTGCCTTGCGCTCGTCAAACTCACCCATCATTGCCGATTTCAAAGCTTTCCACCAGGATGATTCGGTATCCGGGGCCGCATTGATGAATTCCTCAAACGACGGCATGCCGTCGCCGATGCAGGCATCATAAAAAGAGCGGGCGTGCTCCATCTCTTCTTTTGCCAGCATTTCAAACATGGCCTGTGCTTTTTCATCGGCCATTTTCTCTGCACCATATTTGTAGAAGTCCATCGCGTCTTTTTCTGTTTGCGCCGACGCTTTCAGTGCTTCTTGAATATCAACAAACCCCATTTTTAATATCCTCCTCAAAAGAAATTTTAACGGGCGCTAACTTAGCATATTTACTTTTTTGATGCCAGTTGAAATAAGTCCCGGCCTTTTTTTGATCCAAATTTATCCTGGCAGGCTGTCAGAACCGGTAGGCAAATGAAATTGCACCGTGTTGTCTTTGATTATCGGCGTAGTCTAAAGCAACATCGAGCTGCAGCCTGTTTCCCAGTAACAAGCCGAGCCCAGTGCTGAAATGGTGAACGTCCTCACCGCCGGGGTATATAACTCGTGAGGTGGCATCGTTGCCGGAATATTTGATGTCGTGGGCCGGGTCAAAATAGTAACCGGCCCGCAATGCCAGCGGTTGTCGTTTAAATAACGACCGGTATTCAACCCCGCATTGCAGGGTGATGATTGCCTCGGCTTCAAAATCTTCCGGATTCTGGACAATTGTCGTGTCGCCGCCGGGATATGCGTAGGGGCTGTTCAATTCTTTGGTGACCCGTGCATAGTCGATGTAGGTCGCTTCAAGTGCAAATGTCCAGGTTTTGTCGGGCGTATAAGCGAACCCGAAAGAGGTCATTTCAGGTAACGGCAATGAGCTTTTACAGACCCAGTTGCCGGTGGGGGTGCCATCGGGCAGGACGCCATTGTTGATATCGCCAGCGCAGCCGGATGGTATGGCACTGTTGATGGTTGCGGCAGAGTTGGCTGTCGTCAAAGTGTAGTCAGGATTGGGGGCGATGGTGTGGAGTAAGCCGATGGCGAGTTGCGGATCGGGTTGATAGAACAGGCCAAATCGCCAGATTGGTTCCTGTTCAGTCTGGCTGCCATATGTAGAAAACTCAACCCCGTTGAAACTCCCTGGTGCCGGTGTCGGACTCTGCCGCGCCGTAATATCCATATTCAGGGTGACCAGACTGGCTGAAAGGCCTATCGCCAACTGTCCTTTCAGTAGTTTATGGGCAACCGAAAAACCGAATTCGTCCAGATCGAACATCACATTGTAGGTTTCGCTGATACCGTTGCTGAGCGGATCGGTGACTGTGATTGAACGGTCATAGGGCAAAAGCCGGTGATAGAACAGGCCGACGGCAGAATTATTATTGGGAAGCGGAACCGCCATTGCCATCAGTCCGGCATTGAGTTGTTGCGATTCGGCGCTGTGCAGGCCCAGCCGGATAGATTCGCCGGAGCCGAGGTTGCTGGCTCCTGGACGGTTGATTTCTTTCAGGTGCAGATAGGTGCTGTCAAAGCGGATCTCGCCGGAGGTGAGATGGGCGAGTGCCGCCGGGTTTGTGAGAGTGGCGCTGGCATCATTAACCGTGGCCACCGCTGCCCCTCCCATAGCGAGAGAGCGGGCATCTGCATTCTGTAGGGTGTAATGAAAATTGAACCAGGTTGGGCCATTATCGAAGGTATGGCCGATTGATGGATAGGCCAACAACAGCAAACCTGATACTATCAAGTTCAAAGCAGTTTTCATTGACAACCTCTTCCAGAATTATAAATAACATCCCTGCTCGGAATGTTGTTCATGCCTATGTCTAAATATAACAAATTGTTCCTGTTTAACTGATTATCGTGTCGGGTAAGTCGCATCTGATTTTAAATTTGTTAGTCTTATGGAGAGAATCTTGACGCTGGAGGATTGAATGTCTTTATCGAAGAAGTTGCTGATTGCTGCTGCTCTTCTGTTTTCGCTTTTTATGATCAGTGTTGGACTCATATTCCCGGAAATTGCGCATCGACAGGCGGTCGCCTGGATCTCTGATAATACGGAACGTGAATTAAATATCCAGAAGGTCTCCTTTAATCCATTAAATGGGCAATTAACAATTCGAGGCCTTAATCTTTCCGAGCCGGATTCCGAAGACTCTTTTGTTTCGTTTGACCAACTCATTGTCAATGTCGATATCAGCTCCGTCTGGCAGATGGCGGTTATTGTTGACCAGCTGGAATTGTTTAATCCCTCAATAAAAGTCATCAAGCTAGCCAGGGGACAATTTAATTTCTCTGACTTCTCGCCCGCCGCGGTGGAAAGTGGCGAAGCGGCACCCGAAAATGAGCCACTGCTATTTGCCATTAATAATTTTATCGTACATGGTGGTTCTCTCGACTTCAAAGATATGGAAACCCCGGAGGTTACGCATACGATCCGCGATCTCGAAATTGCCTTTCCCTTCCTCGGCAACACCCCGGCACTTGCCAACAAGTTTGTTCAACCTCGCCTCAGCCTGAAAATAGATGATGCCCCGTTCCTTGTTGAGGGGGAGGCGAAACCTTTTGCCGATACCCTCGAGGCGTCACTGCAGATCAAACTCGATGCCATTGACCTTCCTTTCTACAGTGCGTATTTGCCGCAGAAGCGGCCGATTGATGTCGTCAGTGGCAAGCTGAATGTCGATCTGGATCTTTCCTACAAGGTAACCCAGGGCAAGGAGACCAAGCTGCTGCTTGGCGGTGACCTGGTCCTGACCGGACTCTCTGTTCTCGACAAAAAAGGGGAGAAGGTGTTTTTTCTGCCACTGGCCCAAGTTGCGATCGACTGGGCTGATTTGCTGTCGAACCGGGCCGCAGTCGACAGGGTTGCCGTCTATGGCATGGAAGTTTACGTTCATCGTGATGCCAATGGTGAATGGAATCATGCCCGATTAGCCAAGCATCCTGTCCTGTCAGGTGATGGCAATGCCGCCGTTGAAGCAGAGGTGGTTGAAGAAAGCCAAAGTAGCAAACCGCATATTCAGCTGGGCGCATTCCAGTTTCGTAACGGTGTCATCTACTTTCGGGATGATTCGGGAAAAAAACCGTTTGTACGCCAGATCAGGGATCTCGATATTGATCTGACAGATTTTGACAGTCTTTCCGATGCGGCCATTCCATTCAAAATCGGCATGCATGTGACAGATCCTGTTTCAGATCTCATCGGGTCAGTTGCTGTGAGCGGTGATCTCGGGCTTGAACCGTTAAAGGTATCGGCTGACATTGCGATCGATAAAATTCAACTGGCCGGAATCGAAAGCTACTCGCCGCCGGAATCGGCAGGTGTTTTGGCCGGCGGGCACTTCGATACAAGGCTGAGAGCAGACCTTGAACTTTCCGATGAGATGAAAGTTGCTGTTTCCGGAACGGCTGGTTTGCGGGCATTGCATCTGATCGAGCCTGTTGCAAAAAGCGACGTTCTGCGATGGGAGAGCCTGCAGCTCGATGGGATTGAGCTCCGGTTGGCTGATAAAGAAACATCTGTGCGGGTGGCTGAGCTGACTCTCAATAATTACCTGGCAAAAATTCTGGTGTCGGATGAAGGAAAAGTTAATCTGCAACACATGCTGATTGAAGAAGCCCCCCCCGCAACTGAAACGGAGATGGAGCCCGCTGCCGTGGAACCCGTAGCTGAGCCGAAGGCCGAAGATGGATCTCCTCCAGGTACAGAGGCTCCGGTTATCGTCATCGAGAAGATTACCCTGCAGGGCGGTACTCTAGATTTTGTTGATCAGCATATGCCGAAGAATTTCTCGGCGAAATTTCTCAAACTGGGTGGCCGGATCAGCGGTATCGATTCACAATCTGATGTGCCGGCCGTTGTCGATTTGCGTGGCAACCTGGAAAACCGGTCTCCCTTGACGATTTCCGGTGGGATTAAACCGTTGGGCGAAACGCTCTATGCCGATCTGAAAATTCGCTTCGATTCAATAGAGTTGACGCCGATGTCACCTTATTCCGGTAACTATCTCGGTTACACTATTGAAAAAGGGAAGCTCTACCTCGAGCTTGATTACAAAATTGATGGCGCCAAACTGAATGCTGGCAATAAGGTTTTCCTCGATCAGTTTACCTTCGGCCAGAAAATCGAGAGTGAAGATGCGACCGGGCTGCCTGTGAAGCTGGCGGTGGCCTTGCTCAAGGATGGCAAGGGGGAAATCCATCTAGACCTGCCGGTTTCGGGCAGTCTCGAAGACCCCGAGTTCAGCGTTGTTGGCGTCGTTTTTACGATTTTGAAAAACCTGCTGGTTAAGGCAGCAACTTCACCGTTTAAACTTTTGGCCGCCATGCTTGGCGGCGGTGGCGATGATTTCAGTACCATTTCTTTTCCTTACGGTGGAACAGACCTTATTGCCCCGGAGGAGGCCAAGCTGGCCAAGTTGGTCGATGCGCTGGAACAGAGGCCCACCTTGAAGCTTGAAGTCAGTGGTTACGTTGATCGGGAAAAAGATCCGGAAGGTTTCCGCCAGGCCACCTTGGAGAGGTCTTTACAGCAGTTGAAATACAACGCCTTGAAGAGCGCTGGTAAATTGCCTGAGGAGGCGACCGTTCAAACCCTGGTTTTAAGTGACGTTGAGCGGACGCGCTTTTTGAAACGGATCTACAAAAAAGCTGATTTTCCGAAGCCGCGCAATGCCCTTGGCATGGTGAAGTCGATTCCCGGACCGGAAATGGAGAAGCTTATTCTGGCCAACACGCCCGCCGGTGAAGAAGAAATGCACGCACTGGCTGAGTCGCGAGCCCGGGTGGTGTACGAATACCTGGTGGAAATCGAAAAACTGCTGTTTCGTAGATTTTCAAAAACACCGCCTGGGCAAACGACCCTGACTCACTAAATTTACTGAGATATTATGAATAAAACAGTAGTGTCTAACAGAAACTAATGAACAACAGCGTC
>JBFFPW010000003.1:0-17123 GCA_041573815.1 Desulfuromonadales bacterium | reverse complement strand
GACTCGACCTGGACGGGGATGGGGTGAACACGATCACGGATGATTACACCCTGCTGGCGAACCTGCTTTACGAAAAACAGGTTGAGCATCGGACAACAGAGGATAAAGAAAAAAAGCAATAATTGCATTTCCTTTCAACTTAATTATCGACGTTCTCACTCCAGACATTATTACAATCCGCTCGAATCCATCGAATCGCCGATCTCCATCTCCTTGAGCCGCAAGGCGATCTTCTGGCGTACCGCCATCGGCATTTCAACATGCAGACAGAGCGTCTCAGCGCCAAGCTTTTTCGCCTCGATCCTCTGCAGGGCATTGGCACCAGCGCCCGGCAGCCACCGCAGGTTCTCTCTCGGCAGATAAGTCCGCTCTTCATCATCCACCAGACTTTTGACGACATCCCGAGGGTCAAACGTCGAGCCGATCAGCTGCATGCCGCCAAGGACGGCAAAATTGTAGCACTGGTGCGGAGCACTGCAGAACTGGACAAACATCTCTCGCGACAGGTCGCGGACCGTATTGAGTCCTTGCCGCAACCGCCCGGATGGTTGTATGTGATGGATCGGACCGAACATCTCACTTTGACCCAGGTTGCTCGGACCAAGAAATGGTGGCAAACCTCCCAGCCCGATGGCCAGCTGCCGATCATCAGCCGATGTGCCGACACAGGCGTGAAGATCGAGAATCAGCTCTGGTGGCCGGATTCCGAGAAGGTCGACATATTCGGCAAGCCCCCTTTCCAGCTTGTAACAGTAGGGATGACCATGGGCATCAACGTAAGGATAGATCACATCGATATTGCTCGGGTTCAGCGGCACCCCCCATTCATTCAATCGACGGGCGTTCTCATCAACCAGTGGTTCCCGGCCGGCAAATCCGAGATTGATCAGGGCAGCACTGCCCTTGCCGGTCCGCAAAAAATAAAGGGTCACTTCCAGGGTGTGTGGGTCGTACGGCCCATGTGGCGCCGTCAACAAAGGCAGGTCAGCCTCTTTATCATCTGCCTGCTTGAGCAATAAGGCGCCACCGGAATCATCCGGCAGAAAGCGGACCAGGAACCCTGGTAACGCATTTCGACAATTGACCCAGCCGCTGTCGGCAACCGGAACCTCTTTAAAAAATCGCTGCAGTACCATCCGCCGCCAACGGGCGGAAAAGCGGATCGTCTTGTCCGGCAACCGATAATAAATATCGTAATAGGCGACATCGATATAGATCCGGATTCCCAGTCGCCGAATCAGTCCACAATTATAGTTATTCTGAGACGTCCTTAGCAGCTGATCGGTCAATTCTGTCATTTGCGCAAAGCGGTCTTCAGATAACGGATTATCAAGCAATTCGACCTGCTTCAGGTGGCGATAATCCTCCTTACCTATTTCGACTTCCAGGCGATTGAGATAGCGTCTGAAAGGCGCCGATTCATCAACCTCAAAATCACTGAGGAAAAGTGGCGGGATTTGCGGGGGGCGAGCTGACATGTTTATGTCTCCGGAATACTATTTACTCAAGCATAACCCCAGCCAGAAAAATAACAATATTCAGCTTTTATGATTCATCACAATGACAGGATAAAAAGTTGCAGGTGGACGGAAAACCGTGTATTTTTTGGTATTGTGTCATGTAATTTGCGATTTCTATTCCTGTAGGAAAAGGTGAAATGATGATCCAGACGCTTAATCTTCGATGGAAAATTCTGATCAGTCTTGTCGGACTCTCCTTTATATCTCTTTGTGGAACCCTTATCTTTTTTTCCAGCTTGAGTGAAAAGGAACTTGATAAAGGCATGGCTCAGCGGGTTGACCAGGTGGCCAACTTCGTTGATCAGACAATCGATTTCAAGGAAAAAGAAATCACCAATTACATCAAGCTGATGTCATCCAATGTCGACCTGGTCAACGCTGTCTACTACGCCTCACTGACTGAAGACAGCACCCAACTGGCGAACGTCATTGAAGCGGCGCAAGCTGTTTTTGAACTTGACCTGATCCAGGTTGTCGATCAGGACGGCAATATCATGATCCGCAACCTGGCCGAAGGGCTCGAGATAGCACAAAGCTCCGGCAAGGACCATCCCCTTCTTGCCAGCGGCATCGTCGGAGAAGTCCGTCAGGGAGTGACGGTCTTTGACGAGCAACTCTCCATCACCACCGTGGCCCCGATCAGACTGCAAGATTCCCAGATCGGCATCATGGTCGGCGTCGATTTCCTCGATGACCTGTTTGCGGCAGAAATTCAGGCGATCAGTGGCGCAAACATTGCCTTCTACGACAACACCAAGGTTATCTCAGCATCCAGTGAAGAAATTAAAATGCTCCCCTTGGCAAGTCTGTTTCAACAAAAAACCAAGACACTCGAGATCGGCGAAGTCCCTTATTCCATTTTCTCGGCCAAGCTCGGTGACAGCGGAAAATCGATGATGGTCGGTGTCGACCGAACAGATGTCGAGGCAGCCAGTAGCAGCATCACCCGTAGTCTCATTACGATCCTGATTGTTGTAACTATTATTGCTATCGTCATCGCCCTTGGTGTTTCCGGAAATATTACCCGGCCACTCGCAGCCATTGTCAGCAATCTTAAGGAGATTGCTGAAGGTGAAGGAGACCTGACCCGCTCTCTTGAAATCAAAAGCAGCGACGAGGTTGGTCAACTGGCCGTAAACTTCAACAGCTTTTCAGCCAAGATGCGACTGATGATTTCCCGCATCCACGATGTCGCTAACGACCTGAACCAGGCAAGCGATAAGATTAAAACCTCATCATCAACTGTCAGCGACAGTGCCAGCCAGCAGACACAGTCGCTGGAAGAATCATTCCAGGCACTGCAGGGCATAGATGAGAGCATTTCCGGCATTGCCGAAAGCACCGGGTCTCTGGTCGAATCGGCGGAAGCAAGTTCATCGGCCACCCTCGAACTCGGTGCGACTATTGAAGAAATTGCCTCGCAAATGGAAAAGCTCTTTTCCACCGTTGATGAAGTCTCCAGTTCGATCAATGAAATGTCCGTATCGAGTCAACAGGTTGCCGAAAATGTTGAAATTCTCTCCTCCTCCACCGAAGTGACCGCCTCGTCAATCATTGAGCTTGACGCATCGATCAAGGAGATCGAAGAGAATGCCGAGAAGACCCACAATCTCTCTGAGGAAGCCGCCCGTGATGCCGAGGACGGCAAGGCAGCCGTCGATGAGACAATCAACGGTATCGGCGAAATTCGCGAGATGGTCGACCGCGCTGGCACGGCGATAACAGAACTCGGTTCTCAATCGACCGAAATCGGTAAAATTCTGACGGTTATCGATGAAATCGCCGACCAGACCAGCCTGCTCGCCCTCAACGCGGCAATCATTGCTGCCCAGGCCGGTGAGCATGGCAAGGGCTTTGCTGTTGTCGCCGACGAAATTCGCGAACTGGCCGAACGGACTGCTGTCTCGACTCGTGAGATCGCCCTGATTATCAACAACCTGCAGAGTGGCACCAAGGACGCCGTTGAGGCGATGGAAGCCGGCAGCGAACGGGTTCACCAGGAGGTAGAGCGTTCCAAGGGGACCGGCTTGGCGCTTGACCAGATCCGCAACAGTACCCTCAAGGCCTCCGAACAGGTTCGTGGCATTGTCCGCGCCACCCAGGAACAGTCACGCGGCAGCCGCCAGATTACAGATTCTATCAACCAGATATCAAGCATGCTCGGCCAGATCGCCACGGCGATCAAGCAACAGACCGATGGCGCTCGCCAACTGGCTCACGCAGCCGAAGCGATGAAGGAAATCGCCTCACAGGGCAAACTCAGCACCGCCGAACAGGCCAAGGGCAGCCGGCAGATCAATGCCAGTATGGAACAAATCCGTAACATGATTGAGCGGATTGATGAAGCGACCCGTGAACAGACCCAACGCAGCCGACAGGTCGTCGAAGCGTTTGCCAAGATTCGCCAGCTCTCTGAAGAGAACTCCGGCGAAACTGCCGAACTTGACAAGGTCGTGGAAATTCTCTCCAAGCAAATCACGGCTCTCGAGGATGAAGTCGGCGCCTTCAAGGTATGATCTCAACCCAGCTCGAAGTCACCCTGCTTGGCACCGGCACCAGTACCGGCGTTCCGGTGCCGGGCTGCCAGTGTGCCGTCTGTCAATCGGACGACCAGCATAACAGCCGCACCCGCTGTTCCTTGCTCATTTCCTACGAAGACAAGAATATCCTGATCGACACATCGACCGACCTGCGGCAACAGGCGCTGCGAGAAAAAATCTCCCACATTGATGCGGTCCTGTATACCCATACCCATGCTGACCATATTCATGGCATTGATGATCTGCGGCCATTCAACAATTCCGGCGCTGAACCGATTCCAGTTTTTGCCGGGCCCGAGGCCATGGCCAATATGAAAAAAAACTTCGCCTACATCTTCGGTAACGGTGAAAGGTCCGGTTATTGTCCCCGCCTCTCTCTCAACCCGATTGAGGACAACTTCGATCTTTTCGGACTGTCATTCATACCGATTCCGCTTGAGCATGGCAGCGGACGCTCTCTCGGTTTTCGCTGTGGACCGATCGCCTATTTGACGGACTGTAGCGCCATCCCCGATTCATCGTTGGCGCTCCTCTCAGACCTTGAATTGCTTATTCTTGACGCCTTACGCTTTCGGCCGCATGCGTCCCATTTTAATGTCGCCCAGGCCATCGAACAGGCGGAGAAGATCGACGCCAAACGAACCCTGCTGACCCACCTGAGCCATGAAGTCGATCATGCCTGCCATTCTATCGGGCTGCCGGAGGGGATTGAGTTTGCCTTTGACGGACAGAAACTCTTTTATGCCATGGGTGACAAAAGTTGAGATATCCTTGCAACTTGACTGCTTTCACATTAGAATTAGCGGGTTAACTTTAATAAGAGGCAGGCATGTATCAGGAAGTCCGACTTCACGGACATATCGATGATACCATCGAGTATTTTGCCACGGCAGCAGCCCGTGATGCCTACCGGTGTTACTTCTATGAAACACAGGGTGATTCTCTGCGTTTTTTTTCACCCGGCAATGAATTCATTATCGACAAAGAGGGGGTCAATCATCGCGGCAACGGCGGGTCCTTCTGCGAATACATGTTCGGAGTCGATCAGCCCCTCCCCGACCTGGCAAAAGGTGATGTCCGTAACCGGCTGGTGCTCTATGGCGCAACCTATGAAGAGGGCAAAAACTCCCTCTCCTTCACCGATCGGACTGACGGCACCCTCTCCTACGAGCGGATTTTTTTTGAAGGCAACGCCCTTTATAACTACTACTTTTTCATGACCGGTTCGGCCTCCGGTCGGGTCCGCAATCAGCAGGAAAGTATTCTGCGTTTGCTCGGCAAGGTTCTTAAACGGAGCAGCAACGTCGGTTTTGCCGACGACTCCGGCCTCGTTGAAGAGCTGTTCAACTTACTCGGCCACAAAAGTTCGCTCTACCTGGTCAAGCTGATCAACAAAAAGCACAAGACCTACCACGAGGCCTTCACCGAACTCTACTTCACCAATAAATCGATCCCCGACGAGGAATACGACAAGCTCAAGGATCTGGCCGACCAACTCGGCATTGATAAATATCAGCAGGAACGGATCCGCATCGATGTCATGTACAAGCACTCAGACAATCGCCGGATCGTTGACGAGTACAAGAGCATCCTGATCGACTGCAATCAGAAAGGCTCCATTACCCACCAGGAGAACGCCCGCCTGACCCGCCTCAAGACGCTTTCAGTGCGCAATAAGATTCCATCGGCCCTCTTCTACACGCTCGATGAAATGTTGAAGCATGACAAGCTGGTTGATCTTGATGAACAGGATTACATTTCCGAAACCCGCCAGATTCTGACCGGCATTTTCTTGCACGAGCAGGAGATCGATGCCAACCTCAACAACGAGGATATGATCAAACTTCTGCACGCCAAGCGGCAAGCGAGTGAGAACCGCGATCACATGTTTGAGCAACTGCTGCTCGATACCGGCAAAACCTGCGATGAAAAAATCCGCGATGGCGCCGACCTGCAGCTACTGGAAATGTTCTCTTATATTGTCACCTACTTCGATCGCTATGACAGCACCTCGGCCAACATCAACCAACTCGCCTTCATGGAGAACGTGCACTTCTCCGAGGAGATCATCCGCTCTCTGCTCGGTAATCGCGAAGAATTCAACAATCTGGCCAACGGCATGTTCAGCGAACTCTTTTTCGAAGCGATCTTCGACAACAAATACCTTGGCGGCTATGGCCGCAAGAAGATCATTACCCTGCAAAACGGGCTTGAACAAATTACCGACGGCCGGATGACCGTTCAGGGCTTACTCGGCCGGCTGAAAAATATTGACAAGGAAGAGAAGCTCTACAAGATTCTCCTTGATCACGTCAAGGAACGGATCCGCAACTTCTATTCAAAATACAACACCAAGGCCGAGCAGGATGCCCTGCGCGAAGAGATCACCGAAGAACTTATTAACAAGAAGATCCTGGCCGATGACATCCCGGCCGATCTGTTCCGCTCGGTCGTCGTCAATATCAAGAAAGAGGCCATATACATCCACAATCTCCTGCCAGAGATTATTGCCGAAAAGGATCCGGCTCTTCGCGAAGACTTCCTCGAAAACAGTGGCCTTGATCGCTTCTACGTCGAGGAGCTGGAGCGTGAATATTTCGAACTGAACGACCTCGAACTGAACGACCTCTACCAGATTCGCAAGGGACTCAACAACCTGGCAGCATAATCAGCTGCACCAATCCGCGAGAACAGACTTATGTCACGACCCGCACCGGAAACGATCCGCAATATCGGCATCATCTCGCACATTGACGCCGGCAAAACGACCGTTTCCGAGCGGATTCTCTTCTATACCGACGAAATTCACAAAATGGGCGAGGTCCACGACGGTCAGGCGACCATGGACTGGATGGACCAGGAACAGGAACGGGGCATCACCATCACCGCTTCCTGCACCTCCTGCCGCTGGAATAATCACTGGATTAACATCATCGACACCCCCGGGCACATCGACTTCACTATAGAGGTCGAACGATCACTGCGAGTTCTCGATGGCGCCCTGACCATTTTCAGCGCCGTCGAAGGGGTCCAGCCTCAGAGTGAATCGGTCTGGCATCAAGCCTCACGCTATAACGTTCCCCGTATCTGCCTGATCAATAAGATGGACCGGGTCGGTGCTGACTATCGCGAAGTGCTCCGGCAGATAAAAGAACAGCTCCATGGCCAGCCGGCCCTGTTGCAGTTGCCGCTCGGTTTTGAAGGCGAATTCCGCGGGGTGATCGATCTGATTGAAGAACAGCTTATTCTGTTTGGTGAAAATGATCAGGGGCGCTCTTATACAATAGAAGCCGTACCGGATGACATGCAGGAAGAGACAAAAACCGCCCGAGAAGCACTGATTGAAGTTATTGCCGACTTTGACGACACCATCATGGCCGACTTTCTCGATGGCAATCCTGTTGAAGCGGAACGCATTCACCAGGCGTTGCGCCAGGGAACCCTCGCCGGAGCAATATTCCCGCTTCTGCTCGGCTCGGCCCTGCGCAACAAGGGTATCCAGCCGGTCATGGATGCTATTTGTCGATACCTTCCAGCCCCAGAGGATATGCCCGCGATCAAAGCGACCGATATCCAGGACCATAAAGAGATTGCTCTTGAACACACTCAGAATGAACCATTATGTGCTTTGGCCTTCAAAGTTGTCTCCGATGAAGGACGCAAACTGACATTTCTACGCATCTACTCCGGCCGTCTGAAAGCCGGCGACACGGTCATCAACAGCGGCACCGGCGTCACGGAGCGGGTCGCCCGACTTTTCCGCATGCACGCCCACAAACGCCAGAAGGTCGAAGAAGCCTATGCCGGAGATATTGTTGCCGCCACCGGCATCAAGGATGTCCTGACCGGTGACAGCCTCTGTGCGCCGGATCGACCACTCCTCCTTGAAAGCATGCAGATCCCGGAGCCGGTTATCTCCCTGGCGGTTGAACCGAAAGATGTGACGGCCAAGGACAAGCTATTACCATCGCTCGACAAACTGCAATGGGAAGACCCAACCTTCAAGGTCCTGGAAGATGCAGATACCGGCCAGACGATCCTGACCGGCATGGGTGAGTTACATCTTGAAGTCGTCGTACAGCGCTTATCGCGCGATTTCGGGGTCGAGGTCACAACCGGAAAGCCTCAGGTCGTTTACCGTGAAGCGCTGCAGCAACCAGTCGAACATCGGGAAACCTTCCAGAGGGAGTTTGAAGGCAAGACCCAGTTCGGCGACATTGAAATCAGCCTGACCCCTCTCCCCCGGGGCAGCGGCATCACGGTATCTCTCCCGGAGGCTGAAGAAGTCGCGGCACTACAAACCAGCTGGCTTGAGGAGTTGCAGCAGAGCCTTGAACAGTCCTGTCGAGCCGGCATCCATATCGGCTACCCCTTAACCGACCTTGAGGTCAAGGTCACTGCGATTCACGCGATAAGTGACACCACCGAAACCGGCCTCAAGGCTGCGGCACAAAAAGGGCTGTCGGAAGCGGCCCGCAAGGGTAAACCGACCCTGCTGGAGCCGGTCATGGCGCTTGAAATCACCGTTCCAACCGATTATGCCGGGCAGGTGATCGGCGGCCTGCAACAGAAGCGGGGCAAGGTTGAAGGAATGCAAAGTCGCAGCGGCCTCGAAATCATCAAGGCTCTGACACCCCTGTCGGAAATGTTCGGCTACATGACCGAACTGCGCAGCGCCACCAAGGGCCGTGGCACCTTCACCATGGAATTCTCGCATTTCGATACCGCGCCAGAAGAGACCCTGAAACGGTTTGGGTTGAAATAGTTCCAAATTGCAAAAGCGTTAACGTGGCGGAACCAAGATGCAAAGAAAAAGTGGTGATTGCCGACTTGGTCAGCCATCCATTTTGAAAGCAATCGCCAACTCAATAATTTCCCAGTGTCGCGCTCAAGTCTCAACATATACGGATTCTTCGGACTTGCGGGGCTGTAGGATGAATTAAAACCATTCTGTACACAGGGTGGTTTTCTTATTAAAATGATAGGCACAACGCAAAGGTCTTTTACGGCCGATCTGGAGAGTAATACGTGAAAAAAATCATGCTTATTGGTCTTTTGCTACTTGTCCTCGGATGTTCTGGCATGAATACCAAGGCTGTTGACCAAAAAACATTGCAAACATTAAAAAACAAGACTTTGGCGTTGATCATTCACGAAAGCCCGAATTTTATGGCAATGACTTTTGATAAGAGCATGTTTAATGATGCCCACGTCGATGCCGCATACGCAGACGGCAACCGGTTGATTCAGGAAAAAGGGATTCACGATCCTGCTGATAAAATATGTAAAATGATGGCAGAGGTTTTTAGCGAAAAATATGGGCTCTTATACAACAGGAGCTCAATGATAAAATCTAAATCAAAGAAAATGAAAGACCTTGTTCACCTGGCTAACGTCAAAGACTACTTACTGGATGTTGAAACCGTCTATTGGTTTTTTCTTAACAAGGAACATAAACGTCCAGATTACTACATTAGCTATATTGCCAAGCTAAATCTTATCGATGTCGACAAATCAACGTCGATTGGCCGAAGTACTTGCGAATACGACACGGTAAGTGCCGGGAAAAACCCGGTGAGTTATGAAAAACTTATGGAAAACGATGCGGCCTATATAAAGCAATCACTCGATGACGCCGCAAATTTCTGCATAAATAAATTCACAAACGAACTTACCTTTAAAGAGTAGTGCACATCGCGGAAACCGCTGTTTAGCAAACAGCTCGTTAATCTTTATCCGGCCCCAAAAACTCCATTCCGAGTAACGACACATCATCCTGCAACGGTCGGTTATTGCCGAAATGATCGAGCGCTTTGAGTACCGAGCCGCAATTCTCTTTCAGACTCCGACCGTCACGGCTCAACACGTCGACCAGACGTTCTGCACCGAAGAGATCACCGCTATAATTGCTATATTCCGTTAAGCCATCCGAGTAGAGGAAAAGGCGATCACCCGGACTCAGGGTTAACTGTGCTTCTTCATAGGGGCCGGTATCGAGCAAGCCGATCAGACCACCACCGACGGTCAACCATTCAATGGAACCATCGGCGCGCAACAGCAGTGGTGCCGGGTGCCCGGCACAACTGTAAGAGAGTTTACCGGTCTTGATGTTGATCAGCATATAGATAACGGTAAAGAACTTATCGAACCGGTCAAAGGGGTACTCGTTGGCCAGCTCGCACATCACCTCGGCCGGCGACAACAGGCGATAGTATGGGGGCTCTGCGAAGACTTTTTTGACCACCTGGCTGGTATGGGTCGAGAGAGACTGGTTGACCGAGACCGTGACCATTGCCGAAGAGATACCGTGGCCGCTGACATCGAGCAGAAACGCCATCATGTTCTCTTCATCAACCTGCAAAACATTGAACAGGTCACCACCAACCTTCTCAAAAGGGGAGAACTCCCAGGCAAACTCCATACCACCAATATCGGGAATTTTGCTCGGCAGGAGGGACTTCTGGATCATGGCGGCCGAGCGGAGGTCTTCTTCCTCTTCTTCGCTCCGGGCGAGCAGACGGCCCTGCATCTGCTGCAATTCCTTCGCCTGCCAGCTGAGCTGCCGGTACAGAGCTATTTTTTCTGCCCACTCGGTGAGACTCTCCGGGTCACGAATGATCCCCCGCGGGTGCTCAAGCAGTTTGGTGTCGAAATTTTCGCCGGTTGCTGAAAAGATGAGACAGGGGACATGTCGGTGACGGGCTTCCTCGTTCAGCTCAGCGCACTGCTCCTGCTTTTCGCGCTGCAGAGCGGTCTCGATCAGGACCAGACTCTCGGGGCCTTTCAGGGCAGAATAGGCGATAACCGGATCATCACTCCAGCGGAGTTTGTATCCGGCATCAGCCAGCAGCTGCCTGACACCTACCGGCAGATTTTCATTCTGACAAGAAATTAAAATTGCATCAGCCATAACAAAGCTTTCTTTACGTAAAGGCCACTTTACCATTATACTGCCGGTTGCGCATGTATTCATTTGCCCCATTTCCAGGAGTTCAAATGCCACAATTATTGATCGTCGGCTACGGTGACATCGGCCAGCGGGTCGCCAGACTTGCTCTCTCCACCGGCTTCCAGGTCTCCGCAGCAAGCCGCTCTATCGAACTGAAAACGACTGAGCAAGAAAGTGGGGTTGAGCTCTATACAGCCAACCTCGACCGACTCGGCACCCTCGGTCAATTACCGACCAGGCAGTCGATGGTTCTTTACCTGGCGCCACCGCCACCGCACGGTGACACCGATCCGCGCATCCAGATGTTCTGCAAGAGCATCCTGAAGACAGAGCTGCCGGCGAAAATTGTTTATGTCAGCACCAGCGGCGTTTATGGTGACTGTGATGGCGCCCTGGTTGATGAAACAAGACCGCCGCATCCGGAAACCGACCGGGCCAAACGCCGCCTTGATGCTGAGCAGGCCTTCCGGACATGGGGCATGTCACATGGCGTGCCGATCATCACCCTGCGGGTTGCCGGGATCTATGGTCCGGGGCGACTGCCGTTAGATCGACTTGAAAAAGGGGGCCCGGTGCTGCGCAGGGAACAATCACCTTACAGCAACCGGATTCACGCCGATGACCTGGCACGCGTCTGCTTGGCGGCCGTGCAGAAAGGGACCGACGGCGCCATCTACAATGTCTGCGATGGCGAAGAGAGCACTATGACCGACTACTTCATGTCGATCGCCGATTTTTTTAACTTGCCCCAGCCTCCAGAAATCAGCATGGCGGAAGCCCAGACCCAACTCACGCCGGAAATGCTCTCTTACCTGCTGGAGTCACGCCGTCTCAACAACAGTCGCATGCTTGAGCGGCTCGGCATCGAACTGCTTTACCCAGACTTGAAGTCCGGGCTCCGGGCGATGATTGAAGAGGCGGCTGAATCCTAAAACAGACTGGACAGTAATCGATTCTGCCATGCTCACAAAAGGAAATGACACGCTGTTGTTTTGTGACCTTTTTTGTTATCATTCGTTAGTCTACTAAATTCAGGGGTAACCGAGTGCCGATTGACCAGCAACATTACGAACTCGATTTTGATCCAAAGGTTCTGAACCGGTTTATCTTCCTGTTCAACATTGCCCGACACCATGCCCGATCGTATCCTTTCGAACACCCACAGATTGCCAAATCAATCCAGAATTTCATCACCCTGCTCGACGATCTGCTCGAGTATCGCGATGAAATCACCATCGGCGTTGCCAAAGACAACCTGATTATCGGCGATGCCAGCCTTGAAAAGAATGCTGTTTTCAAGGATCTGGCTAATTCATTATTCGACTGCGACATTGCCTCCTTTACCATCCGCCGTTCGGTCAACCATGAAGAGCTGTTCGCCTTCTACCAGTTACTGGCCCTGGAAGTGGAAGAGATTCGGGCCAAAGGTGGTTTCAGCTATCTGCTGCGCGATGCCGGGGTCGGTTCGGTCAAGGTTCTGGACATCGACTATTCCTCTTTCCATTCAACCGAGATGGAGACGATTACCGCCCCGACCAAGGAAGAGGAAGAAGAGATCGAAGATATGCCCTGGGAGCACTTCATCAGCGGCCTGATCGACGGAAAATTAAGCGCCGATGGCGAGAAGGCGACCGCCGATGAACTAGATCCGGCGACCCTGGCGCAACTGATGAACCAGCAAAAACTGCAGCAAGGTGACGCTGAGAAAAAACAGGGTGAAGACACCTACGAAGCGACCATCACCTCCTTTTTCAAGGAGCTCGACAATGAGGGTCGGAACGACAAGCAACGGGCCGCTTCGATGATCCGGCTCGGCAATTTCGTTGACCAGCTCAACCCCGACCTGCGCCGTGACCTTCTGAACAGCACCTTTGCCACCATTGGCGACCGCACCGAGCTGGCCGAAGACATGCTGAGCGCCGTCTCGCCGCAAACCCTGATCGAAATCTTCGGTGAGGCGAGTGACGAACAGATCACCACGCCACCAGCCCTGCTCAACCTGCTGGCGAAACTTTCCCAACACGCGGCCAAGGATGCAACGTCGGCCAGGGTCATCCAGAAGCATGAAGACAGTACCGGCGACGACATTGAAGAACGGATCCGCACCATCTTCCAGGGCGGCAGTCCGGATGATTTTATTCCAGCCGACTACCAGAAGTTTCTCCAGGATGTTCTGGCCATGGAAAAGCTCGAGAATGTTTTGCCGGAGACCGTTGAGGAACTGTCGCAAACACTCGAAGGCCACGCGATTGAAACCTCGGTTCTTAATGTCATTCTCGATTTGATTGACGATGATCCGATGTCGGAGCAGGCTGAACTGATGACGCAGAACCTGCTCGACCTGGTCCACTACTTTATTGAAGTCGGCGATTTTGATTCCCTCGCGACCACCTATGACCGGCTGCATGAGCACCATACCGAATCAGAGGCCTTTTCGATTCCGATTGCCGAAGAGACCTTGAAAATTTACGATACCGAGGAATTTTCCAATGCAGTCCTGGAAGGGCTCAACATCTGGGGAGAAGAGAAACATGGAGCGATCCGCAAACTGATCGGTCACATCAGCGGCCCATTTATACAGCCAATTATTGAGCGGTTGGGGGACGAAGAAGAGATGGGCATGCGCCAGTACCTGATGTCGGTTCTGCTTGAGATGGGTGAGCCGGCCAAAGAGGCGCTGATCAAAAGGCTACACGACAGCAGGTGGTATTTTGTCCGCAATATCATCATCCTGCTGCGGCGTTTCGATGACCCCGCCATCATGCAGCCGATGAAGCGTCTGATCGGCCACAAACACCCGAAAATTCATTTTGAAGCGATGAAAACCTATCTGCATTTCAAGGACCCCAAGGCCGACCTCTACCTGATCCGTGAAATGCGGGGCGATGATCTTGAACGAAGAAAGAATGCCGCCCTGCTCGCCAGCAACAGCAGCAGTCCGGCCGTTTACCAGGAGTTGATCAATATCGTTCTCGAAGGACGTGCCGATCCCGAGTATGAACTCCGCACCATTGCCCTGAAAAGTCTGGCTGACATCGCCGATCCGAATTTCCTGCCGTCGCTGAAAGATGCCCTGGCGACCCGGAACCTTTTCCGCCCCGGCCTGCATAAGGAATTCAAAGTGAACCTTTTGCGCACACTGATCAAGTATCCACCAGAGGCGGCCCACGCCTTTTTAACGGAACTGGCGGAGCAGCCAAAAGGAGAGCTGGTTGATACAGCCCGCCAGGTTCTTCGCCGGCTGCCGAAAAGGAGTAACGCATGACCGGTGAACGACTCCAGGCCTTGCTCGATTTTATTCGGCACCTTGCCTCGGCGGTGACCACGGCTTCGATGTACCCGATCACCCACCGCCAGGTCGGCATTCTCTGTGGACAGGCGGTCGAGGCCCTGCTGGTCGCTATCGACAAGGATTCGGAAATTGCCCTGAACCGGGTCGATGACCAGATTATCCTGGGCGGCAAACCTCTCGGTGGTGGCATGTATCCGATCCGCCTGGCCAGCATGCTCAAACACCGCGGAATCGGCCATTTAAAGATTTCCCGGTTTGTCGAGCAGGATGAAATTCTCAATCTCATTGATGGTCTGGCAAAAAAAGATCGCAGCGAAATCAAATCGACGAAAAATGTCCGTCTTGGCAAACTGGAACTCCGTTACAACCCGGCCGATGAAACCAGTACCGCGGCAACAGGAGAAAAGGGTGACGCTGAAAAGAAGGACTATGCGGATCTGAGCGAAGAACAGCTTGACCGGCTGATGGAAATCTATGAAGCCACCAAGAAAAAGAAAAAAATCCATTCGGTCGGCATCTCTGAAATCGTTTCATCGTTTATCGCCGCTTTTACCCGCGAGTCAAACCCCTTGCTGGCGTTGGCACCGTTGCGTGAAATGGACGAATACACCTTCACCCATTCAATCAATGTCTGCATTCTCAATCTCGCCCAGGCCTCGGCACTCGGCATTGAAGGCCCCCTGTTGCACGATATCGGTGTTGCCGCGCTGCTGCATGATGTCGGCAAAACCCAGGTGCCGGTTGAGATCTTAAACAAAACGGAAAAACTGACTGGAGATGAATGGGAAATCATCAAACGCCACCCGATTGAGGGCGCCAAGTTCCTGATTAATGCTCCCGGTGTCCCCCGCCTTGCCGTTTCCACCGCCTACGAGCACCATATCCGCTTTGACAACAGCGGCTACCCGGACAAGGCCGGAACGCGTGAACAGTGCATCAGTAGCCATATGACTGCCCTCTCTGACACCTTTGACTCAATGCTCACCCACCGCCCCTACTCACCGGCCAGCCCTCTCGATGAAGTCGCGACAACCATGAAGTATATGGGTGGTTCACAACTGCATCCGTTATTGACCGAAAATTTCACGAAAATTCTGAACAAATTCTATCCGGATCTGGAAATCGGCTAACCGCTGGCAGCCTTTGACACCGCACCGGCTTAACCGTATACTCCCTGTGTACATATTCTACACAGGAGCCTACCATGAATCTTTCACCGCAACTGGCAAGTCTGGCCACGCGAATCTCCAACTTCGGCAAGGAAAACCTTGACGACATCCTGCATCTGGTCGCCGAAGCAGTGCAGCGCATCACCCGCCAGAACCGCTGTCGAATCTACCTTGAAGACTTAACTCTGGGCCGTCTGGTTTGCAAGATGGCCTCCGGCCACTACCCGGAAGAGGTTTTCCAGCGAACCTTCACTCTCAATTCGCAAAACTTTCTTGCCTCGAGAGCGTACCTGACACAAGAAGAAGCCTATATTGCCGACATTAGAACCCTCGACAATAAAACCGCCCGAGCCGTGGCTGAAAGCTTTTCCGTCAGAGCGAGCTATATCCTGCCATTGCTGCATCAGGGTCGGCCCCTTGGGGTGGTCTGCATTGACAGTAGCCGGGCCGGACGCCTGCCGGATGACGAGCAACGGCAAAACCTGCATGAATTCATGGCTCAAGTCGTCGGCAGCATCGACCAATCGCGCAAATACCGTCAGCAGCTCATCCTCGCCCGCCGGGTCGATGAAGCAAAGAAAAAAGAGGCGGCTGAGCACATGGTCAAGGCGGCGGTCCGCCTGATCGACAAGCTCGCTCTTGCTTCAGTGCTGGTTCCGAGCCAGCAAAATGCTGAAGGGGATAACGAGAGCCTGCAGATTCTGGCAACCTATTCCCAGGAGAAGGAGGCGGCCAAACTTTACAAGCAGGACAGGCTGGTCAATCTCGGCCATGGCACATCGCTACTATCACACTACATCAACAATGACGGGGTCATTATCGATGACCGGCTGCTCAAGCCGCTCCTTTTCACCAACCTTTCGGACGAACCGCTGCAAAAACAGTTTCTCACTGAAGAGCTCGGACTGAAATCTCTCTATGTTGTCCCCTTTTTCGAACAGCACTCTCGGCGCGTCACCTGCCTGGTCAATTACTATACCCGCGAAACCTACCAGTTCAGCGAATTCGAAAAGGGGCTGCTCGAAGCCCACGCCGAAATGGCCCAAAGGGTCATTCAGGAAATCGGCGTTGAACATATGGAAATTCAGGTTCTCTCTGACATCAGTGACCTGCTACAGGAACACTTCACCGGCCTGCAGCCATTTCTAAACCGGGTCCTCTCCAAAGCAACCGAACTGATCGGCGCCGACACCGGCAGCATCGCCGTGGTTCGGGAAATTGATGGCGAGCAGATGCTGCTGGTCGAAGATGCGGAAGGAAATCTTCTGGGGGCCAAAAGCAAGGAGTGGCTGAAAAAGAATATTCCGCCTCTGCGAATCGGCGGCGATGAATTGCGAGCTGAGCAGCGGAGCCTCTCCGGCTACGTCGCCCACAATAGAGAACCAATAATCATCAATGACACCGTCGAGGCGAAGAGAGATTTCAGTTTTTATCGGGAGATTACCGAAGTTATCCGGAGTGAAATCACCGTACCGGTTATCAGTCAGGATGAAGTGAAAGCGGTTATCTGTCTCGACTCGCTCAAAAACCATTACTTCACCGAAGAGCATAAACGGATACTGTTGATTATCAGCCGGATGATAGCGCGCTACCTGACCGACCTAGAGCATATCGAGCAGCTGACCGGCGAGGTCAACCTCCTGCGTAGCGACG
>JBFFPW010000002.1:0-23547 GCA_041573815.1 Desulfuromonadales bacterium | reverse complement strand
CGGAAAAATCACATTTAATGAATTTTAAATGCATATAAGGTTGCGTTTGGGGTTACATAACGCACATACAGCAACACCAAGCCAGTATTTCAGTACCTTATGAGCACATAACTGATTCCAGCCTTCGGTATCAGAACACAACAGAGGCCTGAAACTACAGCAGTTTCAGGCCTCTGTTATTAACCAATTATTTATTAATTCAATAATTTTTATTCAACCTGAATCTGTTTGGCCGCAATATACTCTTGAACAAGCTGCAGTCCGCTTTTGTCACAAGGAGGCAGATCAACATCAGTTGTTCCTAGCGATTCAACCCGTTCACCCCAATTGAGGAGATGGGCACTCCAGGTAAGTCCGGCTCCAAATGCCGGCATCAACAACTTAGCCCCAGGGTCAACTCGTCCTTCTTCAATCGCTTCAACCAAAGCAACCGGCGCGGTAGCGGCCGACATATTGCCGTAGCGCTGGATATTGACAAATACTTTTTCTTCGCAAGCCCCCATCCGTTTGGCAAGAGCATCGATAATCCTCAGATTGGCCTGGTGTGGAATAATCAGGTCGATTTCATCCTTATTAACCTTTTCCTTATTCAGAACATCATCGCAGGCTTTGCCCATTCCGACAACGGCCCTCTTGAAGATTTCCTGCCCTTCAAAATCCCACTTGGTTTTGCCTAAGTGCCATCCCTGGTTGCTCCACTCGGTCCCCCAACCGCGAACGGCCAAAATGTCACGATTTTTTCCATAACAGCCGAGTGATTCTGCAATAACTCCCGACTTTGTATCATTCGCTTCAAGGTAAAAAGCCGCAGCCCCGTCACCGAACAAAACTGCGACATCGCGATCCGACCAATCCATCAGTGGGGAGATAACCTCGGCACCGATCACCAGTGCACTTCTCACAGTACCGGAACGGATCATCGCTGTTGCCACACTCAAACCGTACATACCACTGGTACAAGCGGTATTCAGATCCATGCAGGCCGCATTCACGGCACCCAAAATTTGTTGAACCCGAGACGCACCGTTTGGCACCAGCTGATCAAAACTGCAGCTGCCCAGGATGATCAAATCGATGTCATCAGCCTGTTTTCCGGCTGCTGCCAGGGCCTTGGCGCATGCAACTGCGGCCAAGGTACTCATTGGGACATGTGAAATTCGCCGTTCTTTCATCCCGGTTCTGCTGACGATCCATTCATCATCTGTTTCCAGAAATGTTGCCAGATCATCATTGGTTAATTTTGCCGGAGGTATACATTTACCCCAACCGGTTATATTTGCGTACATCATCACAGCCTCCTTGCAACATCACTCTTTCGCATTGACTCTCAGGCGGTCCTATCAACCTTCCTCTCATAAAACCCGGAGATTCTTTTTATGACCTGGGGCGAATTTAACCGCTTATTAAACTCTGTCAATTCTGATTTGCGTGTATTTGTCACGACATCACTCTGAGCTTTTTTAAGCAGAGCCTTTATTTGCATCAGCGAATCTTGCGGGTAAGATGCAAGCTTCCCAGCTGTTTCCAAAGCTATCGACATCAGACGATCATCCGGCACGACCCTGTTTATCAGGCCAATCTCCTTTGCCGTTCCTGTATTGAAATTTTCACCAAGCATAATAATTTCGGCAGCACGCTGATGGCCGATCCTTTGAGGAAGGATATAGCTGGTTGCACCTTCCGGCGACAAACCAAGCTTCACAAATGGCAGTGAGAATTTTGAGTCGGGCGAGGCATAGACAAAATCACAATGAAACAGCAAAATCGTACCGATACCCAGAGCCAGCCCGCTGACGACAGCAATCACCGGTTTCTTCGTCGTTATCAGAGTATCCAGAAAATGGTTGTGGGGATAATTTCCATCAGCCGAAGATCCATTCTTAAATCCTTCCAGATCATTGCCGCTGGTAAAACAACCTTCCAGGCCATGTAAAATTATCACCTTGATATTGTCATCTGCATCGCCTGCCCTTAATCCAGCCGATAAAGCTGCATACATTTCCCGGGATAAAGCGTTCTTCTTTTCTGGGCGGCAGATTTGTAAAAACAGGATGCCAGCCTCACGGGTTTCATTAATATGTATTTCCAATTAATTTACACTCCATCTCATGCAATTTCATGACAACCAACAACAAAAAGCAGCCAAAAGTCAAAGGCCACCAAGCATATGCCCCAGTTTCTCTTGTTTGGTCTTTAGATATGATAAATTCTTGTGGTTGGGTTCTACCTGAATCGGCACCCTGTCGATGATTTCAAGACCGTAACCTTGCAGTCCGATCAGTTTTTTCGGATTATTGGTAAGTAATCTTATTTTCTGAACGCCCAGATCTCTCAGTATCTGGGCGCCAATGCCATAATCCCTCAGATCGGACTGAAAGCCGAGCTCCTCGTTCGCCTGAACCGTATCCAGCCCCTGATCCTGCAAGGCATAGGCCTTGAGCTTATTCACCAGACCGATGCCACGCCCTTCCTGCCGCAAATAAAGGATCACCCCGCACCCCACTGCGGCAACCTGGCCCATTGCCATCTGGAGCTGTTCACCACAATCACATCGTAGCGACCCGAACGCATCTCCGGTCATACACTCGGAGTGGACACGGACCAGAACCGGCTGACCGGAGTTAACATCGCCCTTGACCAGAGCCATGTGTTGCGCTGAGTCGGCATCATTTTCATAAACGACCAGCTTAAAATCACCCCCGTGCGAAGTCGGCAGAACAGTTTCTGCTGCCCGACGCACCAACAGTTCCTTCTGTAGACGATAGGCAACCAGATCGGCAATCGTCACGATCTTCAATCCATGTTTCAGAGCAAAGGCCTTGAGCTGGGGCGTGCGTGCCATCGTACCATCATCGTTCATGATCTCACAGATCACTCCGGCCGGTTTAAGACCGGCCAGTCGCGCCAGATCAACCGAACCTTCGGTCTGGCCGGTTCGAACCAAGACACCGCCCGCCCTTGCACGCAAAGGAAAAACATGGCCCGGGCGGGCCAGATCATGAGCGGTCGCATCATCGGCAACGGCAACCGAAATAGTCCGGGCTCGATCGGCAGCAGAGATGCCGGTCGTCACCCCTTTCTTTGCCTCGATGGAAACGGTAAAGGCTGTACCAAAAGAACAACTGTTCTCTTCGACCATTGGTGGTAAGCGTAAATGATTTGCACGTTCTTCTGTTAATGCGAGACAGATCAAGCCACGACCTTCTTTTGCCATAAAGTTGATTGCTTCAGGAGTGACTTTTTCAGCGGCAACAACAAGATCACCTTCATTTTCGCGATCTTCATCATCGATCAAAATAACCATTTTTCCGGCCTTGATATCCCGCAGGGCCGCTTCAACTTTATTAATAATCATCTTAATTCTTTTTCTTTAAACAACCATTTTCCACATCAGACAAGCTGAAAATGACGGTCGTTACCCAGCAACTAGAAGCAGGAACCAAGGCGCTATGCCGAAGGACCACAGGCATCAATAAAATCCTTCAGTGCCACCGGATTGTTGGACTTGATTGCACCACTCAAAAAATCGGACATTCCCGGCCGGTAACCATCGTTCCAGACTCGCAGGAAAAAATCGGTTGTGGTTTTGCATACACAATCAACATTTTCAATGGTTTTGCCATCTTCAACCCGACAGGCATCAGGGGTTAAAACAATCGTTTTCTTTAAATCATCAACCGAAAAGTAGTAACTGGTTTCCTGGTTAATAATTCCGGTAGAGTATCCTGCTTCAAGTCCGGTAAAAATTTCTTCAATCATGATTTTTCCTTTTTTTCATGCGGCAAAATTGCGCCAAAGTCAAATATTAGAGAGCCTGTAATTTAGCTGTCAGTGCTGGCACAAATTCCTTCACATCAGCCACAATCAGGACATCGGCAACCTCACCGATCGGTGCATCTTTATCGGTATTAACCGCAACGACAAATTCCGATTTCTTCATACCGGCAAGATGTTGAATTGCACCGGAAATTCCACAAGCAACATAGAGCTTCGGCGATACAGTCTGGCCGGTTGTACCAACCTGTCGGGCGTGTTCCGCCCACTCAGCATCAACCACTGGCCGACTGGCACCTAACTCTCCACCAAGAGCCTTGGCCAAACTGGCAATCATCTCAACATTGTCCGCCTTGCCGATACCTCGACCGGCACTGACAATCACCTCGGCCTTGCCCAGATCAACACCGCCAGCCTCCGCTTCTTCATATCCTGTAAACTCGATTTCACCAAGACAATCGGTATCGACGTTCTCAACGGTCGGCGATCCGTTCGGATCCGCATCGAGGCCAAACGCACCGGCCTGCAGGGTTACAACGGTCACGTCGGTTTTTGCACTGATATCACGCCGCAATTTCGAATTACAAACAGGAATAACCATTTGCCCATCTTTTATTTCGACAACTTCCGATATCTGAGCAGCCTGCAAGGCATGGGCAATCCGTGGCGCCAGATCCCATCCATATGAGGAATGGGAAAAAACAATGAGATCGGGCTTTTCCTTGGCAACAACATCGAGCAGCATCTGTTTATGCACCGCAGGATTGAATTCGCCATATTTCCCGGAATCTGCCAGGTAGAGGTTCCCATCAAATTGAGGCAAAGCACCCTCACTTCCAACCAAGAACATAGTCGCATCAGCACCAAGTTTCTGAGCGAAGGCGATCAGCTCATAAGTTGAATTTAACAACTTTCCATCTCTATATTCCGCAACAAGTAATGTTTTCATAGTTTCCTCCCTGAGGTGGTACTGGACTAAGCCAGAACCGCAGTTTTATCTTTGAGCAATTGAATCAGCTGGTCAGCCAAAGCATTAGAATCACCTTCGAGAATCAAACCACTTCCCTTTTTTTCCGGGAAATACAGTTTTGCAGTCTCCAGTCGCGGTTCGACCTTGAGAAGTTCAGATACATCAACAGACAGCAATTCTTTCTTTTTTGCCTTCATGATATTCGGCAGGGTCGGATAGCGAGGTGTATTCAACCCAAGTTGGCAGGTGAGAAGTACCGGAGTACTGGCATTGACTGCTGCCCTGACCCCACCTTCCAGCTCCCGCTTGACCGAAACCCGGCCGGCATCATAGGAAAAATCGACAATGGTTGAGATGCTCGTCAGATTTAGCATTTCACCGACCAGAATCCCAACTTGGGCGGAACCCCGATCCTGTGACTGCAAACCGGTAAAGATCAGATCAAAATCTTTGTCGCGGGCAAATTCGGCAATAATCGATGCAATCGCAAAGGAGTCTTTTATCGCCGACTGATCATCGGCGACATGAACACCACGATCACAACCCATCGCCAAGGCCTTCTTCATTGTCTCCTTGACCCGGTCAGGGCCAATGCAGAGAACCGTCAGGTCAGCCTCACCCACCTGTTCCTTGAGCTGAACCGCCTGCTCAATGGCATACTCGTCATATTCATTCATCCGCCAAGCCAGATCGGCATCATCGTACCAAGTGCCATCTGCGTTCACCTTGAACTTCGATTCCATATCCGGAACCTGCTTGATACAAACAAGAATTTTCATCTTAAACCTCCTGTTACTTGTTAAAATAATTACCGCAAGACCCGGGAATCACTCTAGGAGGAGAGTGATTCGCAGGGAGAGATCTGCCACACGTGTTGTCCGGGCCTAGCGGCAAAGGTTGTTATCAACTCAATCGTTCGTGCAATATTTCGGCAATATCCTTCGGTGCCATCCGGTCATCCAGTTCGGCTCCCTTGATACCATCTTCAAACATGGTCAGGCAGAACGGACAATTGGAGATCAACAGTTCAGAACCGGTTTCGGCTGCCATTTTGACCCGCTTGACATTGATTCTCTCACCGAGTTTCTCTTCAGCCAGAATCCGACCGCCGCCGGCACTGCAGCAGAAGCTTCCTGCTTGACTGTTCTCCATTTCGACGATCTTGCCGCCGGCAGCTTGAATCAGCGTGCGCGGAGCAGTATAGATATCGTTGTAACGACCGAGATAACATGAATCATGATAAGTGCAGTCAAATTTTTCCGGCTTGAATTTGAGTTGTCCAGACTCAACCAGACGTTCAAGAAACAGCGTGTAATGCTCGACCTCAAGATTAAATCCGAGGTCACGATAATCCTTGGCCAGAGTATTGAAACAATGTGGGCAGGTCGTAACGACTTTGTCGATACCGTAGCTTTTAATCATTTCAATATTTTCGACTGCAACCGATTGATAGAGATATTCGTTGCCGAGTTTTCGGACCGGTTCGCCACAACACTTCTCATCCTTGCCAAGAATGCCGACCTTAATGCCGGCATCTGCGCAAATCGCAACAAAACTTTTGGCGACATCAATATTGCGCCGGTCAAATGAGGCATAACAACCAACAAAGTAGAGAACATCGACTGTTGCCAACTCATCGGCATCCATCCCCGGTTCAAGCATGACAACCGGCAACCCCTCTGCCCAGTCACCGCGCGTGGCATAACCCATACCGAGCGGATTGCCGTTCACTTCAACCTGATCGACCGCCGTCATCACTTCTTCACCGGGGAATTCGCCCTCCATCAGCACAAGATTTCGCCGCATATCGACGATCTTGTTGACATGCTCGATACTCGCCGGGCAGATTTCCTGACAGGCACGGCAAGTGGTACAGGCCCAGATCGCATCTTTGTCACAGGTTTCGATCAGGTTGGCCTCGGGGTTATCAAACGCAACCTCGCCGATCTGGTTCACGATCTTCATCGGAGAGAGCGGTTTATCGGTGGTATAAGCGGGACAGCGATCCTGACAGCGCTTGCACTCGGTGCAGGCATCGGCATCAAAGATATCTTTCCAGGTCAGATCACTGATCTGGGCAGCGCCGAAGCTTTCGGCCTCTTCATCCTCGAGATCGAGATGGGTCAGGTTCCCTTTCGGTCCCCGGTCAACGAAGACATAATTCAGGCTGGTCGTAAAGATATGACGAAATTTGGTGAACGGTATAGTCAAAATAAAACCAATGACCAGGACCATGTGCACCCACCAGAGGCCGAGGTGAACGGACCGGACAAAGGTTTCATCCTGACCGGCAAAAGTTTTGGCCACGAGCAGACCGACTGGCGACCAGACAGCCAGAGGGGTCCCGATTTCAGTGACAGCCATTCGTGCCCCTTCCAACTGAAAACCGGTCACCAATATTGCGAACAGGAGTCCATGCATCAGGTAATCGTCAGAATCGCTTTCAAGCCCGTCCGGACGTACGACATAGCGCCTGTAAAACAGACCGCCAAGCATGACAATAGCCACGAGCCCGGCGATATCCAGCGTCAGGGAAAAGATTTTATAAAATGTCCCTTTGAGAAACTTGACGCCGAACAACGGATCGGTAAAATCGGCTTGGATGACAATCAGGCAAGTTCCAATGAATAGCAGAAAGAAACCCCAGAAAAAAAGACTATGGGCAATGCCAGGCCCCTTAACTTTCAGGACCTTGCTCTGCAGAAAAACAGCCTTGACAGCTTGAACAATCCGATGACCAAGGTTGTCGGTTCTATTCAACGATTTTCCTTGTTTATAGACCTTCAACCGCTGAAGCGCCCCCCAGACCAGCACAGCAAAAGCGACAACAGTCAAAACGTACATCGGCACCAGCACTCCGGCTGAATTACCAACATTCCAGTAAATCTCCCGCGTAAATTCCATAACTAATATCCTGTCAACCATAGTGAATGCTCAATCATGGCACTTAATTATCGCCACAAGCATCAATATTGCCACGCAACAACCATTCGATCGCGCTTTCCGGCTCTCTAAAAAATCTTAAATCAATCATTTTGTTCCGAGCTGTATTTTCGAAGAACCTGACCTGTGAATTCAATGAAACAATTGCCATTTTTCCAATCCGGTGATATCCGGCACTAACCATGTCGTGCACCTGGTAATACTGCTCGGTAATATCTGATTGCAAATCCGCGTCACAAACATCAATTAACAAAGCCGTATGTTCTTTTGCATCAAACAATCCTCTTACCTGGCGAATTATCTCCCCACCAGTTTCAACACTCCACACACCGTGGATTTCAACGATCAGACATTTATTTTTACCCAACCTGCTAATCAGACTGAATTTACAGTCAGATTTACTCGGCAATCCGCATTCATTCTCTACGACTTGGGTTGCAGCTAAATGACCCAATCTTGCAATATCGAGTTCATCGACACGCATAATCCGATGATCCACCTGAATAAATTCGCCCAAATCCTTTTTATCAACTCCATCAACCAGGTACATTTCGATCTCTTACCACTTCGCTTATTGAGTTAATGCCATGCCGACAACGAGACGCTGTATTTCACTGGTTCCTTCATAAATTTCTGTAATCTTGGCATCCCGCATCATCCGTTCAACCGGGTACTCACGGGTATAGCCGTAGCCACCATGAATTTGCACAGCTTGGGTGGTAACTTTCATGGCCGTTTCACTGGCAAAAAGCTTGGCCATGGCTGACTCCCGGGAGTAGCTCAAACCATTGCTGGCACGATAAGCCGCATTATAAACAAGCAACCGAGCTGCTTCGATTTGTGTTGCCATATCAGCCAACTGGAAACTAACCCCCTGAAAACTGGCGATAGCCTGTTCAAACTGCTTTCTCTCTTTGGCATAGGCGACGGAAGCATCCAGAGCCCCTTGGGCGATACCGAGAGCCTGCGCGGCAATACCGATCCGGCCACCGTCCAATGTTTTCATTGCAATCTTGAATCCACTGCCTTCTTCCCCCAGTAAATTTGCTTGCGGAATTCGACAATTCTCAAATATCAATTCCCGGGTCAGGGAAGCACGAATCCCCATTTTTTCCTCTTTTTTACCAAAGGTGAATCCAGGGGTATCCTTTTCAACAATAAAAGCGCTGATGCCCCGGTGTTTTTTCGCTTCTTTATCGGTTCGGGCAAAAACAATATACGTTTCGGCATCACCACCATTGGTAATAAAAATTTTGGTACCATTTAAAACCCACTCACTGCCCTCCAAAACTGCATTTGCCTTAGTGCCGCCAGCGTCTGAACCAGCGGCAGGCTCGGTCAAACCGAAAGCACCCATTTTCACACCCTCGGCCAATGGGACAAGAAAATCTCGCTTTTGCCCTTCAGTACCAAACATGAAAATCGGATTGGCCCCGAGAGAAAGGTGCGCCGAAAGAGTCACGCCGGTCGAGGCACACACACGTGAAAGCTCTTCTACGGCAATGGCATAAGCGATATAGTCGGAAGCAGCACCACCGTATTCTTCTGGAAAGACGATTCCGGTCAAACCCAGTTCCGCCAGCCGGTCAAACATCAACGCACGATCAAAAAGTTCCTTCTCGTCACGATCCCTGGCTCCGGGCTGCAACTCAGCCTCAGCGAAACTTCGCACCGTATCCCGAACCAGCCTCTGCTCTTCTGTCAATGTAAAATTCATAAATCCACCTGATACCCATTAAAGATATTTTACCAGCAACCCAACAACTCACTGCGCCAAACCGGCAAAAAAATGACGCAATAAAAACCGTCATGCCGAACACCTGCCAAACCCCGAGCTAAAACAAAACTACATCCACCTTACGTAAAAGTCAACCTGAAACATAACACTATTCTATTTATTTAATTTTTTATCGAAGTCGACTAAATATGCTAAGATTACCATTGTTAAATTTATTTAAATGCCGTGTAATGCACAATCAAAAATGAACGTAAAGGTGAAGCTATGCAGACCCAGAATGAAGAACTGACACAGATTGGCGAGGTGGCCAAGCAGTTGGGCATCACGACACGTACAATTCGTTACTACGAAGAGATCGGCCTGATGGGGCTCTCGGAGCGGATCGGTTCAGGAGCCAGACTTTACAATCGAGAAAACATCAAACGGTTGAAATTCATTCTGAAGTTGAAGGAGCTCGGTATCGGACTCAAGGAAATGGAGGCCCTGGCTGAAAATTTTGACGCAGCACAGGACCGCGACGCCCAATTACAGCAATTCGATACCATCACACCGAAACTTCTTGAAATTCTCGAACTGCACATCAACAAGGTTGACGAAAAGATTTCAAACCTCTCTTCCCTGCGCAACGACATTGTCGATTACCGGAGCCGAATTATTGGATACTTGAAGGAGAAGGAAAAATGAAAAGGTTTATTATTACAATAGCCCTGCTGATGATAATGACATCTGCCAGCCCGGCCATGGCTATTGACTTTGCAGGTGTGCCCCTCCCGGACAGCTACCAGCTCAACGGTCAGACGTTACAATTAAACGGTCAAGGGATGCGCAAAAAGTTTTTCTTTTCAATTTACATCGGTGCCCTCTACACGCCCGAAAAGGTCACATCTTCATCCGCGGTCATGAATCCGCAATTGCCTAAAGTGATACGGATGCATTTTGTTTACGATGAGGTCTCGGCCGAAAAGCTGCGTAACGGGTTTGCCGAAAGCATCGACAACAATATCCCCGGTTTCAGCAAAACCGCTGACACACAAGAGTTTCTTAACTTATTCACCTTTGACGCAGTTAAGAACGATACCGTCGACATGCAATTCACCCCTGACGGAACCCTGACCGTTCGTCACAATGACAAACAAATAGGACAGATAAAGTCCGCGGCGACATGCGACGCTGTCCTGAATATTTACTTCGGGCCGGAACCAATCAAAAGCCTGAAGGTCGGCATGCTGGGTGGCTAGAATGACCGATGCGGTCATTGTTTTACCCGGAATAGCGCGGGTGCGCCGCACGACTCGACTGTGCCAATAAAACAACAAGGGCGGCCCGCATCATGGGCCGCCCTCTCTCATCCAGAACATAAACAGCTTATTTCCCGAAAAACAAGCGCTGCATCTTTTTCTTAATACCACTCATGACAAATGGGCGCAGCCTTCCCTTCTCGCGAAGGATCGCCTTAAACATATCCTTGCGTTTTTCAGGCGGTATTGGCCGAACAGACCTTTCAATCAGACTCAATGCGTTACGTTTGCATACCGGCACGCACGCACCACAACCGAGACAGGCAGGCTCAGAAATCAGCACCCCCGACTTGTCAATCAGCGAAGTAATAGCGCAGGTATTACAGGCCTCGCTGCACAAGCCACAGCCGTTACAGGCCTGCTCATCAACCTGGGCAAGAAAAGGCGTCTTGGCGATACCTTCATGATAGCCGGCCTGCACTCCGAGCATCAGTTCACAGCAACAGGAGCAGCAATTACAGATAAAGGAAGGTCGCTGACGGATATTATCGGTGATGTGGGTCAAATTATATTCGCGGGCCTGCTCAAGAATCATCAGCAACTCTTCGGTTGTCTTCTGCGTGGCAAATCCGCGTCGGGCCATGAACTTGGCGGCAGACCCAAGAGAGATGCAGATGTTTTCCACCGGCGCATTCTTGGCACAGGTTTCATCCAGATGCTCTTTTTTGTGCCGGCAATAGCACAAACCAACCGCGCCGAAAGAAGCGTCTTTGACGATTTGCCGGGCATCCTCATAGCTGGTTACTTCTGAACTGACCGGAATCTGATCTTCGTAGACCAGCGATCGAGTCAGGCTGGTGGCACTGCCGAAGAATTCCCTGGCCTGACCGGACTCTGTGTTTTCATACATATACTCGGCCATCAGCTTCGCAACATCCGCCATCGGCAAGTCAGTCCGATTCTTCATAAAGGTGAATTCAAAGAAACCGATCAGCCCCGGCATCAACAGATAGTAAGTTTTGCCGGCGTAGGGCATATCCATAATCAAACCCTTATCGGCCATTCTCTCAAGTACCGGCAGCAGACTCTGCTCCGACATTTTCGTCAGGCGGACCAATTCCGGCAAGAGAGCTTCCTCAAGTGGAAAACGCGAGGCAACAAACGCTTCTTCATCATCGAATAGAAGTGATAGAATCTTTCGTAATTTCTCGTTATCAACCAGCCCGACCGGATACTTGTTCAGCCTGTCGATCAGCGGCACAATACTGTTTTTTGAACCGATATGATGCCCCATTCCGTTGCTACCTCCTTAACACACACATAAAACCAGACAGACTCAAGCAGACCCTTTATCGAAATGAGCTGAAATCTGGAGAACGCTTCTCAAAAAAGGCACCCAATGCTTCAGCAGCTTCGGCAGTACGGAGTCGGGCAACAAATTGTCGACCCTCCTCTGCCATAACCGCCGGAATCTTATCAGCAAAATTTTTTTTCATCAGTTTCTTAGCCAGACGCACTGCCGCTGGCGGTTGCTTCGCCAGCAACTGTGCTTGTGCCATTGCACTCGGGAAGACGGTCTTGCCGCGAAAAACAGCATTGACCAGACCTATTTCATAAGCCTTATTGGCATCAAAAGGCCGACCAAGCAGCAATATTTCGGCAGCCTGCTGATAGCCGGCCAGATGCGGGAGAAGTAAACTTGAAGCGGCTTCCGGGCATAAACCGAGACTGACAAAAGGCGCTTGAAACTCAGCTTGAGCTCCGGCATAAACCAGATCACAATGCAACAGCATTGTGGTGCCAATGCCGACAGCCGGACCGTTTACCGCAGCAACCAGTGGTTTGGACGCCTGACTGATTGCTGTCAGAAACTGAAAGACTGAACTCTCCTCACCGGAAGGCGGATCTGCGGCAAAATCGGCCAGATCATTACCACTGGTAAAACAGTCGGCCGTACCATGAATAAAGACCACCCGAACACCATCCTCATCCTCTGCCTGCTGCAATGCTTCCGTCAGATCACTGTACATCTGGCGGTTGATTGCATTTTTTTTGCCCGGCCGGTTAATCCCGATCCGCATCATGCCATCACCGACAACAACATTGATATGCCGGTTATCTTCTACAAGTGTCATCATTTGTATACTCCTTGCTAAACCGGGCAGCCCTTTATCAGGGATAGCACGGACGCTAGCAACAGATTAAATTTTTCGACCGACGGCATAGCCCTGGTGTACCGCATCAAAAACCATGGCAGGCTTTTTTGCATCACCAATGACATGACACGGGACATTTTTCTCTTCCAAATCATTCTGCAACGGATTGCAAGCCCTGGTCCCGACCGCCAGCACAACGCTATCAGCAGGGATGGTTTCGGCCTTGCCGTCCTTCAAGACCTTAACGGCATCGGAAGTAATCTCGAGGACCTGTGCGTTGACCATTGATCCGACACCGTAACGTTCCATGTCATCGAGCATCGTCCAGCGCGTCGTTTTGCCAAAATTAGAGCCGAGCTTATCAAGCATTTCCACGATCATCACTTTATGTCGACCTGTGGTTGCCAATCGATAAAGTTCATCAGCCTCAACCGCCCGATGCACCAACAGAAATTTAAGGTCATCACCGGACAGCGTCCCCTGCTCGGCCAGCTCAAGGGCGGTCTCAACACCAACCGCGCCGCCGCCGATCACCACAACATTTTGGCCAACCTCGACCTGTCCGGACAAAACATCCCAGGACTGAACCACATGCGGCAGATCAATTCCCGGAATCGGCGGCGTGACCGGGGCACCGCCGGTCGCCAACACCACGACATCTGGATGCAATCGATCAACCAAGGCCATATCAGCAGCGACTCCCAGTATAATCTCAATATCTCGAGACCGAACCTGCCTGTCCAGATCAGTCGCCAACTGAAGAAATTCTCTCCGCCCCGGCGGCGCACCGGCCAAGGTCAACTGTCCTCCGAGAGACTTGCTTTTTTCGACCAAGGTCACCCGATGCCCGCGATTATGAGCCGCCAACGCTGCGCTCATTCCAGCAGAACCACCACCAACAACCAGAAGATGCTTCGGTTCCTCAACAACAGCATTGGCACTTTTATATTCGTGCCCAGCCCGCGGATTACAGAGACATTCAACCGAACGCATTTCAAATAAATGGTCAAAGCAACCCTGGGCACAGGCGACACAATGGATAATATCTTGTTCACTACCGCTATGAGCCTTGTTTGGCAGTTCCGGGTCGGCAATCAACGCCCGCCCCATTGCGACCATATCGCAGCTTCCGTCGGCAAGCATCTGCCGGGCGACTGCCGGGTCATTAATCCGGTGACTGGCGATAACCGGCACCTTGACATTTTCTCGGATTTTACGAGCCAGATAGGCATAAACCCCACGGGGAACCTTGGTCTGGATTTGCGGAATCCGTGATTCGTGCCAGCCAACATTGACACAGAAAGCATCAGCTCCGGCAGTTTCTAATTCCCGGACAAATTCAAGCATATCGCCCTGACCGATACCATTCGGCACAAAATCATTGCCATTCACCCGAATGATGAGCGGAAATTCCGTTCCGACCGCGGCACGGACTGCGCCAACGACCTCAAGACCAAATCGCATCCGATTTTCCAGGGAGCCACCATAGGCATCTGTTCTCTGGTTTGTTGCCGGCGAGAGAAAAGAGCTGATCAGATAACCGGTCCCGCAAAGTATTTCCACGGCATCAAACCCAGACGACTTAACCCGCACAGCCGCCGCGGCAAAACTTTCGATTGTCGCACTGATTTGTCCAGCATCCATCTCTTGTGGTGTTTCGCCGGTCAGCCGTGAAGGGATCGGTGAAGGCCCGACCGGCTTTTGCCCACCGAGAAGCATCGAATGGTTATAGCGACCGGCATGATTAATCTGCACAGCGGCGCGAGCACCCTGCCCTTTGATCGTTTTCGCCAACTCCGTCAAGCCAGGGATAAAAGCATTATCATGAGCGCCAATATGCATCGGATTGGCCGAAAGCGGATCTACCGAAGCGTAACCGACCGTAATCATCCCGGCCCCACCAGAAGCACGTTCAGCGTAGAAGGCAAGTAACTGTTCTGTCACCTGATAATTCCGGCACATATTCAAATGCATCGCCGGCATATAGATGCGGTTCCTGATCTGCAGTCCGTTAATGACAACTGGTTCAAACAATTTATCGCTCTTCATATGATCTCCCTGACTCAGCCCCCGACAACAGACTCGATCCGACACTCTCCGTTTCCATTCAATCCGATTGCCCGTAATGCCTCGTCCAACAATTCCGGACAGGCCAGATAGTCCTGCATAAAGACAACTTCTGATGCCTTAAGAAAGGTCACTACCGGATTGTGCATAATTCCGCCAAACAGGCTCTCAACAATTTCCCGAACCGAGAATCCAGAGGGAAATTGCGCCACCAGAGCCGCTCGCTCCCGTAGTTTGCCAACGTAATAAAGGATGACATCATCGATCCGGTTAAATGGATCACGATGCCCCGGATAGATACGCAGCCCACGCAATTCTGCAAATTGTCCCAGGCTGGCACAATAGGCGGAGTAATTGTCAAACCGTCCGGCCAGAGTTGACAAATCAATCTCCAACAACGGCGTCTGAAAGAAATTCGGCAATAAGATGTCGCCACTAATGGCAGAATCTTGCACCTGGTAAATAATGTCACTCTGACAATGGCCGGCACAGTTCAGATATTTGATTCCTAATCGCGCCAACTCTGTTGATTCTTCAACAACCTGACAGTCTTCAACACCCTCGAAAAAAAGACCGGCATGACTCCCCTGTTCGAACAGTTTTTTTTGAAATGCCGAATTAAACCCCATCGATTCAAGTTCTTCCGCCATCAGGCGTAGACACGTTTTTTGATGCTGTAATTTTCTGGCGTCAATTTGTGAAAAATAAATAACAGCACCGGACTCGGCCTGAATCCGGCGAACCTGTCCGCAGTGATCGACATGCAAATGGGTAATAAAAACATGCTTCAACCGTGACAGGTCAACTTCACGACAAAGCGTCTGCCACGACGCTTCTGTTGGCGGCCCGGTATCAAACAGAATCAGTTCCCCTGCGAGTTCTGTCGAATAAAAATGGCTGGCGCCGACATTATATGGAGTTATGACGGTGTGTTGGCGAATCATTCATCATCTCATTCTATGGGGCAGCGGGCCAGGACAGACCGGACCCGCTGCCGATGCGAAGTTTCATCTCTAAAACAGGTATTTTTCCGATTCAAGCGCGGCATTTGCCAGAGTCCGCTTGGCCTGCAGCAGGCCACTGGCGTCGTACTTGGCAAACCGGCGAACACCACTGAGTATCATGGTCAAGGTGTCACCTTCTTCAATATAGAACGCCCCCTTCTTTGCCGCTTTCGACAGTTCTTCGGTTGCATTGAAGGCACAAACTTTGACCGCCGCCATCAACAAATCACGCTTTGTTTCGCTTGCTCCGGCAAAAGATTTCTCAGCCCGCAGGACAGCACTTTCAACCGCGTAAATCTGAATTGCGATATCAGCGGCGGCCATCAGGATTTCCTGCTCATTTTGCAAGCTATCCATAAACTTCTGCACAGCGGAGCCAGACAGGATCAGGAACAGGGTTTTCAGGTTTTTAATCAGCGCCTTTTCCTTGGCAAATGGCACCGAATCATCAATCTCCTCAAACGACGGAGTCATCAATGACTCAAAAGCTTTCATCGCTTCCTGCTGCAATGGCAATTCGCCTTTCATTGATTTGCGCAGAATTGTACCCGGAATCAGCAACCGGTTAATTTCATTGGTTCCTTCAAAAATCCGATTAATCCGCTCATCACGATAGTACCGTTCAGCCGGATATTCACTGACAAAACCATACCCGCCATGAATCTGCAGAACCTCATCAACAACCCGGGCCAGAACTTCACTGCAGTAAACCTTGGCGATTGCGCATTCCGCCGAGTACTCCTCGATTCCCTTCTGGTACTCCTCGTAGTAGTTATCAACCCCTTTATCGATCGTTGCCAACTTTGTATCAAGTTGGCCGGACAAACGATAAACCAGTGAATCGGCAGCAAAAATTTCTGCCGTCAAATCAGCAATTTTCTCCTGGATTGCCCCGAAAGAGCCGATCGACTTACCAAACTGCTTGCGCTCATTTGCATATTTAACCCCATCAACCAAAGCAACTTTCGCAGCTCCGGTTACCGCGGCACCAAGTTTGACCCGACCGACGTTGAGGACATTAAAGGCGATCTTGTGACCTTTGCCAATTGCACCCAGAACGTTTTCAACCGGCACCTTGCAGTTATCAAGAATAATCTGCGTGGTTGAGGAACCCTTGATCCCAAGTTTTTTTTCCTCGGCACCAACGACAAGCCCTTCGAAATCACGTTCGACCAGGAAGGCGGTAAAATGTTCTTTATCAATCTTGGCAAAAACGGTATAGAGCTGGGCAAAGGAACCGTTGGTAATAAACTGTTTGGTCCCATTCAAGATATAGTGTTTACCGTCATCAGACAGGGTCGCCGTCGCTCCGGCACCCAGGGCATCACTGCCCGACCCTGGCTCGGTGAGGCAATAGGCCGCTGCCCACTCGCCACTGATGAGCTTCTCCAGATACTGTTCTTTCTGCTCTGGTGTTCCGTAATAAACGAGCGGTAATGTTCCGATGCCGGTATGGCAGGTGTAGGCAACAGAGAAGGCCCCGGATGCCGCCATCTTTTCAGCAACCAGCATACTGGTCACCTTGTCCAGCTCAAGACCGCCATATTCCTCCGGCGCGTCAATCATCAACAGACCGAGTTCGCCACTTTTCTGCAACCCCTCGACAACCAGATCGAAATTCTGATTATCGATTTCCTCAACATGCGGCAAAATTTCGTTTTCGACAAACTGCTCGGTTGTTTCAGCAATCTGTTTCTGTTCATCGGTAAATTCTTCCGGGGTAAAAACCTCGCTGCAATCAACATCCGCGACCAGGTATTCGCCACCTTTTAGTATTTTTCTGTCCATTTTCATCTCTTTTCTCCCATTATCCAGGGACCGGGGAAATCAATCCAGCCTGAACCCTTATTTATAATTTTTCAAAAATTCCGGCGGCGCCCATACCACCGCCGATACACATCGAAACCATGCCGTATTTTTCATCACGACGTTTCATTTCCGCCAGCAGTGTCGTCGATAATTTAGCGCCGGTACAGCCGAGGGGATGACCCAGGGCGATTGCCCCGCCATTGACATTGATGATCTCTGGATTCAGATCCAGTTCCCGAACAACGGCAAGTGACTGCGCCGCAAATGCTTCATTCAGTTCAATCAAACCGATATCGGACTGACTCAGGCCACCGATCTTAAGAGCTGCCGGTATCGCTTCGACCGGACCGATCCCCATAATTTCCGGGGGCACTCCGCGGACGGCAAAGGCAACAAAGCGGGCTACCGGGTCCTTAGCAATCCGCTTCAGATAGTCCTCCGACACGACAAGGACTGCTGCCGCGCCATCTGTCATTTGTGACGCGTTACCGGCTGTCACCGAACCACCAACCTTGAACGCCGGCTTCAGGCTCCCCAAACCCTCAATCGTGGTATCTGCGCGTACCCCGTCATCAACAGTAACCGTTTCGTTTTGCTTCTTGATTTTGTTACCAACGACAGATACATGCTCGACATCGACCGGAATAATTTCGTCATTAAAGTGGCCTGCAGCGATCGCAGCTGCAGCCTTTTGATGACTTGCCTGAGCAAAGGCATCCTGGTCATCGCGGTTAATGTCATATTTATCCGCAACCAATTCAGCGGTAATTCCCATCGACGCATAAATTTCCGGCCAGGATGCGACCAGCCCCGGGTTGGCACTGAACTTATTGCCGCCCATTGGCACCAGGCTCATTGATTCGGCACCACCGGCGATAATACAATCAGACCAACCGGCCATAATTCGCTCAGCCGCGGTGGCGATGGTCTGCAATCCCGAAGAACAGAAGCGATTAACGGTCTGGGCCGGAACCTGGTAAGGCAAGCCGGCTTTCATTGCGGCGGTTCGGGCAAAGTTCATCCCCTGCTCGCCTTCCGGAAATGCGCATCCGATAATGACATCATCAACTTCGGCGGCATCAATACCGGTCTGCTCGACCAGCCCCTTAATTGCCGCTGCAGCCAGATCATCGGGGCGCATGTCCTTGAATTTCCCTTTTTTAGCGCGGCAACCTGCTGTTCTGTATGCCGCCAGGATATATGCTGATTTCATTTCTTCCTCCATAATTTCGCAGAACAGGAAGGAGACCCTGCTGTCTTATTCAGACAGTTTGCTCCAACCTGCGCTTCGTTCAATTTAGTTACGCAACGGCTTGCCCTTTTTGAGCATATGCTGAATTCTCTCGGCAGTTTTCTTGTTTCCGCACAGTTTCAGGAAACCTTCCCGCTCAAGATCCAGCAGATACTGTTCGCTGACCCTGGTACCGGCCGGCACATCACCACCACAGATGGCATCGGCGATTACACTCCCCATAGTGGCTTCATATTCAGTCGCAAATCCGCCCTGAGCCAGGTTCCAGAGTTGGCTTTTGATACTGGCGGCGACACTACGGCCAGGAGCCGGGATATTTGTTGCCGGCGTACTGGGGCGGTAGTTGGTCGCCAGAGCCAGAACCTTCTGCTTGGCATCGGCGATCAGCCGATCAAAATTCATGGTGATGGAATCACCTTCCCGTAAATACCCGAGGCTGCCCATCTCAGCTGCTGACATTGAGACCTTGGCCATGCCGATATTCTGGAAATTTTTGAAAAGAAATGGTGACACATCCGTATCGTACTGTTCTGCCAGTCGCACTGCCCGCAGACACATCTCCTTGGTGCCACCGCCGGCCGGCAACAACCCGACCCCGACTTCAACCAGCCCCATATAGGTTTCGGCATAAGCGTTGATGGCATCAGCATGCAAACTGAATTCGCAACCGCCCCCAAGGGTCATATTAAACGGTGCTGCAACAACCGGAACCTTGGAATATTTAATAGCCATGGTTGCTTTCTGGAAGGCCCGTACAGCCATGTCAATATCTTCGAAGGCACCTTCTGCCAAAGCGACGGCCATCATCATCAGGTTGGCCCCGACTGAAAAGTTTGCGCCCTGGTTGCCAAGAACCAAACCGACTCCTTCTTCTTCGGCCCGCTTGACCGCCTTGTGGGTCATTGCCAGAATATCGCCGGTTATCGCATTCATTTTCGAGTGGAATTCGAAGCCGAACACGCCATCACCGAGATCAACAACGGAACAGTTGGCATTTTTTTCAACAACATTGCCGGCATTCTTGAGTATCTGCAGATTGATCTCCCCTTCCTGCTGACGACACTTCTGGTATGCACCACTTTCGAGATCAAAGTAAAACTTCATCCCGGACTCGATTTTGTAGAAACTTTCGACCGACTTCAATTGATCAGGGACAGCGACACCATCCTTTTCAGCCCGCGCAACAAAATTTTGCACACCGATGGCATCGAGCATCTCAAATGGTCCGAGCTCCCAGTTAAAGCCCCAACGCATGGCATTGTCGACATTGACAACATCATCGGCAATTTCCGGGATTCGTTTGACCGTATAAAGCAACGAATCACGCAGGCTGCGCCAGGCGAACTCGGCACCCTTGTCGTTGCCGGACACGATCATCTTCAGCCGCTGGGCCGGATCATCAACCTGCTTGACCGCTTCGACTGAAGCAAACTTAGGACGGGTGGCCGGTTTGTATTCACCGTCGTTATAATCGAGGTAATAAATTTTGCGCCCCTCTTCAGTTGTTTCCTTGCGGTAAAACCCCTGTTTGGTCTTATTGCCGAGACGGCCGGCTTCAACCATGCGGGTTAGATATTCGGGCACTTTGAACATGTCACGTTCTTCATCATCGACCAGCAGCTCGTACGAGTTGTTGCCAACATGCATCAAGGTGTCGATACCGACCAGATCGGCTGTGCGAAAAACTGCACTTTTAGGCCGGGCTGTCGCCGGACCGGCAACCGCGTCGACTTCTTCGACCGTCAACCCCATGTCCACCATGTGCTGCATACCGTTGTACATGGCATAAACACCGATCCGGTTGGCGATAAAGTTCGGCGTATCCTTGCAGTAAACAATCCCCTTACCAAGACGCCGTGACAGAAACTCTGCCATTGAAGCGACGATCTCCGGATCGGCCTGATCACATCCGAGCACTTCCAGCAGACGCATATAGCGTGGCGGATTGAAAAAGTGTGTCACCAGGAAGTTTTTTTGTACCTCCGGTGGCAGGGATTTTGCCATTTCATTGACCGACAGACCACTGGTGTTCGTCGACAGAATCGCCCCAGCTGAGAGATTTGGCACCACGGTTTCGGAGAACAGTCTCTTTTTGATTTCCATATTCTCGATGACGACTTCGACGATCCAATCACAATCACGTAACTTTCCAGCATCATCTTCAAAGTTTCCAACTTCGATCTGACTGGCATAGTCCTTTAAATAGAGAGCCGCCGGTTTCATTTTCACAACACCTTCGAGACCGGTTCTCGCAATCCGATTGCGAACCTCAGGACTTTCCAGGGACAATCCCATGTCCTTTTCATTTTCCGTCAATTCCCTGGGCACGATGTCAAGTAACAACACGTCCAGGCCAGCATTGGCCAGATGGGCGGCGATAGTCGCCCCCATAACACCTGCGCCGAGAACGGCTGCGCGATTAATCTGTCTCATACATTTCCTCCATTTACATATAGTGCTTGTTGACTGTTTATTCCGTTATTTTCAGCAAAGTAGAGTGCGTCAATCCGATCCTTGTATTTTTCATGAATAATCTTCCGTTTCAACTTGAGGGTCGGTGTTAATTCCCCACCCTCGATGGAAAATTCATGGGCAACAATACTGAATTTCTTGATTGTCTCGTAGGGTGGCAGGTTAGCGTTAACCGCCTCGATGCGCTCGGCATAAAGTGCATGCACTTTTTCATGGGCAGCGAGGTCCTCAAGATCGATATAACTCAGGTGTTCCTGGTGAGCAATTTCTATCAGTCGTTCCAGGTTTGGCGTCACCAGGGCAACCAGGTAAGGCTGGCGGTCGCCATAGACAAATGCCTGGGAGATGTACTTGTCGAGTTTCAGTTCATTTTCGATCGGTTGCGGCGCAATATTTTTCCCACCGGCTGTAATGATAATTTCTTTTTTACGGTCGACTATATAGACATAGCCATCATCGTCAATTTTTGCGATGTCCCCTGTTTTTAACCAACCGTTATGCAAGACCTCATTCGTTGCGTCCTGGTCCTTGTAATAGCCAGTCATCACTTGCGGCCCCTTGAGAAGAAGTTCTCCGTCGTCCGCCAACTTAGCTTCGGTTTGATGCAGTAACTGCCCGACTGAACCGAATCGAATGTTCTGGAAACTGTTCAGGGTCACCGCCGGACTGGTTTCGGTCAATCCGTACCCTTCACAGGTCGGGATACCGATAATCCAGAGGAATTCGTTGATTTTTTTGTCGAGAGGAGCGCCGCCTGAGATACACAAACGGAGCCGTCCACCAAAGCGCTGACGAATTTTCTTGAAAACGAGTTGATCCATTAGCCGATATTTCATGCCAAGCAAACCGGTCGGTTTCCGCTCAACATATTTTTGATAGACGTATTTGCGGCCAATATCTACAGCCTTATGAAACAGTTTGCGCTTAACCGGATTCATCAGGTGTACATTTTCGTAAATCCGCGAATAAATTTTTTCAAACAAGCGTGGTACGCTAACCATCATGGTCGGCCGTACTTCGACGATATTCTCTACGACCTTATCGACACTCTCGGCAAAGGCAATGTGCGATCCGAACATCAATGGTGCGTAATAACCGGCGGTTCTCTCCAGAACATGACTGAGTGGCAGGAAACTGAGGAAGGTCTCAACCGATTGCATCCCCCCCAGTTTTTCAACGCCATAATGGGCGTCAAACAGAAAGTTTGCCTGAGTCAGCATGACCCCTTTCGGCACTCCAGTGGTTCCAGAGGTATAAATGATGGTGGCCAAATCCTCTCGTTTTATCTCGGTAATTTCCTGTTCAATTGCATCCCTTTCCTCCTCTGTCAGGGGGTGAGATATTTCAGATAATTGATACAACGAGATCAGTGGCAATTCGGGGACACCGAGGAAACGATCAAACGAAACAACCTGTTTCAGGTTCGGCAGCTGCTCACGGACTTCGAGCAATTTTTCATATTGATTGCGATTTGAAACAAAAACGAGCTCGGAACCAGAGTGGCTGATCACATAAGCAACCTGTTCAGCCGTGTTGGTTGCATAAATCGGGACGGTCGTACCCCGTACCGATTGAATTGCCAGGTCGGCAATAACCCATCCGGTCCGATTTTCAGACAAAACGGCTACTTTTGCTCCCGGCTGAAGTCCTGTTTTCTTCAGTCCCCGGGCGGCCATCATCACCCGCTGATAAAGGCGCTCATAACTTAAAGTGATAAATTTTTTATCTCTTTTATAACTGACAGCCGGCAGCTCACGATGTTTTGTTGCAGCCGATTTCAGTAGTTCCGGTATTGATTGATAACTCAGCGATTCCATTTCCCAACCCTTCATAACATCTGGGTTAAAGTTATATTACCTTTACGTTCACGTCAACCATATAGGCAAAAAAAATCAGTTGAATAAACCAGTATGCGATAGCTTCAGAAGAACCAAAGCTATCGCATACTGTAATTTGTCTAAAAGTTATAGTTCAACTGGACACTGACGATATTGACAGTGGCGTCATATTCGCCGTTCAGGAAACCACGAGTCAGGTTTTCAGTTGATGTTGTATCAACCTTCTTAATGGTCGGATCATCGGTCATAACATAGACATATGCGGCATCTAGGGACCAGGCATCGG
>JBFFPW010000001.1:0-23655 GCA_041573815.1 Desulfuromonadales bacterium | reverse complement strand
CAAGGTGGTCGCGGCAATGAAGCGACAGGGGGCCGAAGGAGAATTCCGCTCCAATTTGCATCGGGGTGGCTCGGCGACAGTTGTCAAGTTGACCCCGGAAGAGCGATCGACGGCCGTCCGTTCAGCCAGCATCATGGGACTCAACTTTGCCGGTGTTGACCTCCTCCGTTCCAATCATGGCGCCGTGGTTATGGAAGTCAATTCGTCTCCGGGGCTTGAAGGCATCGAAACGTCGACTGGCAAGGATATTGCCAGCCAGATCATCCAATTTATTGAAAAGAAAGCCAAGCCGGGCAAAACCCGCACCCGTGGAAAAGGTTAATATGCAGCCCCCGATTACCATAGGTGGCGTGACCATCAAACCGGGGCATCGACAGACCATCGATCTGCCGATGGCGAAGCTTTATACGCATACTGAAATGACCTTGACCGCGCATGTGATTCATGGCCGCAAACCCGGGCCATGCCTTTTCGTCAGTTCAACGGTACATGGTGATGAAATCAATGGCGTCGAAATTATCCGCCGCCTGCTGAAAAGAAAGAATATCGGTCGGTTGCACGGGACCCTGATCGCCATTCCGGTCGTCAACAGTTTCGGTTTTATCCACCGTAATCGTTATCTGCCGGACCGCCGCGACCTGAACCGCTCTTTCCCCGGTTCGGAGAAAGGTTCTCTGGCCTCGCGTCTGGCTGATCTTTTTCTGAAGGAAATCCTGTCGATGTGTACGCATGGGATTGATCTTCACACCGGATCGAATCACCGGTTTAATTTCCCCCAGATAAGAGCCTGCCTCGAAGATTCGGCCACCGCGGAGATGGCAACTGCTTTTGGTGCCCCGGTCATGATCGACTCGCATACGCGGGATGGATCTTTGCGCGAAGCGGTCGCCGACTTGGGGACGCCGATACTGCTGTATGAAGCAGGTGAGGCTTTCCGTTTTGATGAGCTGTCGATCCGGACCGGGTTGCGCGGGGTCATCAATGTTATGCGCTCAATTGGTATGTTGCCCACCAGGGCCTCTTCGATCTCGCATCAGATCTTCAAGGCAAGCACTTCGAAATGGATCCGGGCACCCATCAGCGGTATGTTGGTCAAATCGACTGTTGTTGGCCGGCAAGTCAGTAAAGGCGATGTTCTCGGTATCGTTTCGGATCCTTACGGCGAGAGCGAGAGTATCATTCAGTCACCGGTTTCAGGACTCGTCATCGGGCGCCTGCAATTGCCGCTGGTTTACCAGGGAGATGCGATTTTCCACATCGCGATTCTTGAGGGTGACCCCGATGCTGAGCAGGTCATTGAAGACCTTGCTTCTGATCTGGGTCAGGATGATTTCTGGCCGCAACTTAAATAATTCATAATGCCAGGTTCGCAATTCCACGCAGGATCTGGAAGAATAACCATAGGGTGAAAAAAGTTAGTGCCGTTTTTTACCTTGGCGATGGCCAATTGTCGCAGAGAGAATGACCCCGAAGAGGGAACCGAGACAGAAGACGAACAGGAGCATGACCGAACGGGGCATTATCAGTCCCCAAATCAGGAAGCTGACCTCGACCTGCTCGGTATTCTGTACAGCAAAAAGGATGATTGCCGCGGCGATTATGAAAGAAAAGATGATTTTCATTTTCTTTTTCCCAAGGCGAGAATCGCTGTTACAATTTTAAATAAGATTCATTCAATCGCAAGTTGTCGATTTCTTTTGCGGAGAAGAATATCATGCTCAAATTGTTTCAGGTCAAAGCCAAAGAGGTCGGATTGCCGCCGGGCACTCTGATTCATGTCGGTGAACAAAAAATCGAACAAACTGAGCTAACTATTATTGATTACGATGCCACGAAGCTGGATCGGAGGGATGATGTTACGGTCGAGGAATGCGTCCAACTCAGGAAGACCGATACCGTCAGCTGGATCAATCTGTACGGTTTGCACGATATCGACCTGATTGAAAATCTCGGCAAGAACTTCGATATTATGCACCTGGCTCTGGAAGATATACTGAACACCAGCCACCGCCCCAAATTTGAAGCGTTCGAAGAGTACAATCTGATTATTCTCAAGATGCTCACATTCGATGACGATTCGGCAAGCGTGGTCGACGAACAGTTCAGTTTTATATTCGGACGGAATTATGTTCTCTCCTTTCAGGAACGACGCGGAGACGTCTTCAGCGGCGTTCGCGAACGCTTGAATAGAAAAAGCGGCCGGATCAGGAGTCGAGGGACTGATTACCTGGTTTATGCATTGATCGACTCGGTCGTTGACAACTATTTCCATATTCTCGAAAAAATTGGCGATCAGCTCGCCACCCTTGAGCACGACCTGATCCGGGAACCGACTCAGGACTGTCTTAACCGGATTTATCATTTCAAGAATCAGCTTCTTTTACTGCGCAAATCAATCTGGCCACTGCGGGAAGTGATCTCGGAGATGCAAAAAGAAGAGTCAGCTTTTATCGATCCGACGACGCAGGTCTTCCTGCGCGATCTATATGATCACTCCATTCAGGTGATGGATACGGTCGAAATCTTCCGCGACACCGTCTCCGGCCTGCTCGATCTTTACATGTCAAGTGTCAGCAATCGGATGAACGAAGTAATGAAGGTCTTGACCATTATGGCATCAATCTTCATCCCCTTAACCTTTATTGCCGGTGTCTACGGCATGAACTTCGAGTATATGCCGGAGCTGAAATGGCGCTGGGCTTATCCGGCGGTCTGGATGCTGATGGGCGCAACTGTGGTCGGCATGGTGATTTATTTCCGACGCAAGAGGTGGTTCTGATGTTCGGGAGGCCAGGAAAAATATCGGCTTTGAGCCTGGGTCTGTTCGTTATCCTGCCCGTTTTTTGGCTTGCCCTGCTGCTCGCCAACGCTGGCCATGCTGCTGAGGAGGGTGTAACACCGGTTGTTGAGCCGGTTCCGACCCCGGTAATCTACCCGGGCCTGGAGGAAGTTGTGCCGCGCTCTTCACAAATAGATGCCGATGCGGCCAGGGCCGTGGCGACGTTGAACGAATTGAAGGGACCGGATGAGTTTTCCGGACAGTTTGAAAAACAGCAAAATAAATGGCATGAATTCCAGGTGAGCCTGAAAGAGTACGGGCCGCAAAAAGACTGGCCGGTCAACCGTCTTCTCAATGTCCGGGCTCAGGCCGACAATCAGAGCCGGGCCCTGAAACAGCTCCTTGACCAGGTCGGGTTGCCACTGAAGAGTCACGAGGATGTGCGAAAGTTATGGACTGAGCGTCTCGATTATTGGGAGGCGTGGCGCAGCTCTCTCGAAAAAACCGGGGCCAAGATACCGCGGCAGACGTTTAACAAGGTACGCAGTGCCGCCGCCGACGTCCTGTCTCTCGGCAAAAAAAAGTCGACCGATCTCTTGCTGTTGCAGGAAAAAATTTCCCGGCTGCGTGAGGAAGTGCTGGTCTTTTACGAAAAACTCGATGCCGAAGTCACGACTCTGCGTCGCGCACCTTTTAAGCGGAATGCCCATCCCCTTTTCAGTGCTGACTATCTGAACCAGCTTGACCAGGTTTTATTTACCCGGGTAACCGATGGTGTTCGCGCTGCGTTTCAGATCGATCCAGAGTTTTTCAAACGCCAGGGATGGTTACTGGCGATACAGGCGGTTCTGGTTGTTGCCCTGATCATCATTTTTCGCCAGCTTGAAATTTCAACGGTTGAGAAAACCGATGACTGGCAATTTATCTTTCGTCGGCCGGTCTCGGCGGCGCTTTTTGTTGCCCTGGCGGCCCCCCGGCTCTTTTATGCGGCGCTGCCGCCACCGCTGTTGCAGCTCACCATATTATTTATTGCGACCATTTGCGCGGCGCGCCTGGCCAGTCAGTTATTAAAAGAAGGCAATCAGAGGACACTGATCTACACTTTGGCAGCGTTGTTTGTTGTCTCCAAAACCCTGACGACCCTGGCGCTGCCATTACCCCTGTACCGGATCTACCTGACCGCCGTTTCGATTTTCGGGATCCCCTTTCTTTTCTGGCTTGCCCGGCGACATCGCGCGCATTTCAAGGGGAGCTTCGACCGGTACCTGTTTTTCATAAGTGTCAGCAAATTGGTTCTTCTAACGGCACTGATCGCTCAAATCAGTGGATATGCAACCTTCGCCCAGCAATTGATCGAGGCGACGATTGGGACCGTTTTCCTGCTGTTGTTTTCTTTGATGGCCCTGCGCATAACCGAGGGTGGAGTGGAGCTGGTTTTCCATTCCGAAATTGTCAGTGCTACCCGCTTCGTCAAGAATCTCGGCAAAGGAGCCACCAACCGCTTTTCAAGACTTTTCCGCATTGCAATCTTTGTTGTCGCAATGCTTTACCTGCTCGATATCTGGGGCCTTTTTGACACGATTGGCGCGGCCTGGCTCTTCATCATGGGTCTCGAATTCTCGATCGGTGAGTTCCACCTTTCGGTCAAGATGATCGTGCTGGTTGCCGCTGTTCTTTATGCGGCGATCCTGACTTCCTGGTTCTTCCAGTCTTTTCTCGAATCACAGTTTTTCCATGGCAAAAAAATCGACCGCGGGGTCCGTGATGCCTTCAAAAAATTGAGCCATTACGGCTTTGTTCTTGTCGGTTTTCTGGTCGCGATGACCATGGCCGGCATCGAATTGCAGAATTTTGCCATTCTGGCCGGTGCCTTCGGTATCGGTATCGGCTTCGGTTTGCAGGAAATTGTCAATAATTTCGTCAGTGGTCTGATCTTATTGTTTGAACGTCCGGTCAAGGTTGGTGATGCCGTTATCATCGATGGCAAGTGGGGGGCTATCAACAAGATCGGCATGCGCTCAACCGTCGTCGAAACCTGGGATCGGTCGGAACTGATCGTGCCGAATTCGCAGATGATCTCCGAGAAGGTGTTGAACTGGACTCTTTCCAGTAATGTTTCCCGGGTGACAGTCAGGGTCGGGGTGCGCTACGGGACCGATCTGGAAAAAGTCATCAAGATATTGAACAAGGTTGGCGATGGGCACCCGTCAGTTGTTGCTGATCCGCCGCCATCGGCTATTTTTACCGATTTTGGTGACAGCTCCATCAACTTTGAACTCCGGGTCTGGGTTGACGATATCAAGAACCGCTTGACCCTGATCAGCGACCTCGGTGTGACGATTGACAAAGAGTTTAAAAAGGCCGGAATTGAGATTCCTTATCCGCAACGGGACCTCCATCTGAAAAGTATATCTCAGGAAATTGATGTTTCCAAAGTACCGAGAAAATGAAAGTCGTACCTGTGAGGGTCTTCGTTCATTAGATTTTCAAACCGCAAAATTTACTTGAGGGCGTTCCAGACTTTTTAAACAAAAAAGGGCGGCTCAAATGAGCCACCCTTTTCATTGATGATCAACCATCTATTTTTGTCCCAGTCGCTCCTGGGCTTTTGTTGCTTCCGGCGAATCCGGATAGTTCTTGACAACTTTTTTCAGTAATACGGTCGCGGTCTCTTTATCGCCCAACGCCTGAAACGCCAGCGCCTGTTTCAGTTGCGCGGAGGCGGCCTTGTTATGCTGCGGGTATTTCTTCAGGACATCTTGAAATTGAAGAATGGCATTCTCGAATTTCTTCTCGCCATAATAAGCTTCGCCAACCCAATAGGTCGCATTGACGGCAAGTTCATGATCGGGGTGTTTTTTCAAGAAGGCCTGTAACCCCTTACGACCATGACTGAATTCGCCATCCTTCTGTATCAACTTGAGCGCCGCTTCATATTCGGCGGCCGGGTTTACTTCTGGTGCATTCACAGGAGCAACAATCGCTGGACGATTTTCCAACTTGGCCAGTTTCGCTTCAATGGCGCTGAACTTGAGTTCCATCTCACTGCGCACCATATTGATCAGATCATGCAATTCTTTGCGGGTGTATTCAAGCTCGTCGAAAGCGCCCTGCAGTTTCTGGAATTCAACCCGCATCGTATCAAGTTCGGCCTGCTGTTCGGCCTGAGTTCTGGTCGTCGTCTCTTGGCGCTCTTCGAGCGTCGCCATCCTATTCGTGCCCTTGCCAACCGTTGACTGCTCAACGACCTCAAGTCGACGCTTCAACTCTTCAAGATCTCGCTCGACTCTCGATGCCGCATCAGCGCTGCTGACTCCGGTCAGGACAAACGAAAGCAAAAGAACAACCATAAGATTTTTTTTCATTTTCATACCCTGCAAACAAAAAAGGCCGCGTCATCCGCGGCCTTTTTGTTGTTCAAGCTAAAATCAGTTGGCGACAAATTCGGCCCGGCGATTCTTTGCCCAGGAGTCTTCGTCGTGGCCCGGATCAAGCGCCTTCTCTTCACCATAGGAAATGGTTGACATCCGTGAAGCCGGCACCCCGAGGGTGGTCATGTAGTTCATGGCCGCCTGGGCACGACGCTCGCCGAGCGCCAGGTTGTACTCATCAGAACCGCGCTCATCACAATGACCTTCAATCCGAACCTTAAGACCGGAGAGAGCCTTCATAACCTCAGCGTTCTGGGTGAGAGTCTTACGGGCCTTGGAGGACAGGACATAAGAATCAAAATCAAAATGAATCCGGGTCAGATCGGAAACAGAATAGGAAACAGTTTCCTTGACTTCGGTTTCTTTAACACCGGAGTCAGTGGCTGGTTGCTGCTGAGCCGGTGCCTCGGTTGTGGCCTGCTGAGCCGGCTGCTTGGCGCAACCAACGGTCAGAAGGGAGGCCAGTGCAACAAACACTACAAAACGCATGACATTCATCTTTTTCATTGTCCGCTCCTCTTTTTATTTCATTAAGTGACTGATTAATCGAACCCGAAATAGCACAAACCATTCCGCATAATTAGTTAATTTTTCACATGAACAACAATTATACAGAACCTGCTTGAAAAAACAACCTTCTTTACCGGCGGGGCGACCAGGCCGGGTGCTGTGCGGCAACTCCTGCTGGAGAAACTTTGCGACCGCCGGTCCCATCATCGCGCATCATATAGATGGCCTTTCTGCCACCCTGATCAAACGAATAGACGATAAACCGACCATCCGGACTCCAGCGCGGATGCTCCTTGTTGCCACTGCCAAAGGTCAGACGGCGTTCATCACTGCCATCCGCTTTGATGGTGTAGATATCGAACACCCCCCCCTGCAGGCGGCTGAAAGCGATCCTGTCACTGCGAGGATTCCAGGCTGGGGTTGCATTATACTTTCCGGCCCGTGTCAGACGCCTGGCCGATTCGTCACCGACATCGGCGACAAAGATATGCGGATTACCCTGACGGTCAGACATAAAAGCGAACTGGTCTCCATCCGGACTAAAGGACGGGTTGATATCGATCCCCCAGGACCGGGTCAATCGCTCTTCGATTTTGCCCTTCGGGTCAAGCAGATAAATCTCTGTGTTGCCATCGCGCGACAGGGTCAGGGCGGTCTCACGCCCACCCGGCCGGAAGCGACCCGTAACATTGAGCCCCTTGCGACTGGAAATCAGCTCTTCTTTACCACTGGTCACCTCTTTCCTGAACAGATCCGGGTTGCCCCGCTTGTAGGATGTGAATATGATTTCCTGGCCATTGCCTGAAAAGTCGGGATTCAGGGCAATCGACTGGTGATCGGTAATCCGGGTATCATTATAACCATCACTATCCATAATATAGATTTCTTTGTTGCCGGTGCGGTCGGAGACATAGGCAATGCGACTGTTGAACGGCCCCTCAAAGCCGGTCAGTGCCTCGAGAATCTGATCGGCAAAGGCATGAACGATACGTCGTAAGTCCTTAATACGCCCGACATAGCGTCGACCACTGCTGAGCCGACCGCGGTTGACATCAAAGAGGCGCGCCTCAATAACCAGCTCGTTACCGCGAATCGAATAGGTCCCCTTGACCAGGGCCTCGGCCCCGAGCAGACGCCACTGGCTGAAATCGACATCGATACTGAGCAGACCTATTTTTTCGGCATCAGAGAGAAAAGCCTCCGGATCGACAAGATTGAACAGACCGGAGAACTCAAGATCGGCTTCAAGAATCGCATTGATCTCTTCGGCAATTTCCGGACGGACAGTCTCATCCTGAGGTAAAAAACGGGTCAATGCGAGCGGAATCGTCTGCTGGCCTGGCGAACTGATTTCTATCTGAGCCAGGACCGGTGTGGTAAAAAAAACGGCGAGAAAAAGGAGTCCTATTAAGATACGCATTTATCTATCCAGTAAATCTTTCAGGTTGAAAACAACTTCGACTTTCCAAACGGGGACTGGTGGAGGCTTTGGCAGTTGGCGACTCTTGAGGACTGCGGCCTTGACGGAATCATCAAATATGCGATCGCCAGATTTTTCCAGAAACTTGAAGTCGGTCATCCGGCCAGTACGGTCAAATTCGATAAACACGACGGCTTCAAGATCGAGCCGAGTGACCTGATATTCGGATAAAGCCCACTGTTGTTTCAGATAAGCTTGCAACCAGAGCTGCCAGCTGATGCCGACTTCGTCTCCGGTCCCCTCCGGCACTCCGACCGGCGCATCGGGCGCAGCATCTTCACCGCGGCTGTCCTGGGTGGCCAGCGCTGCCAGTTTCTGTTTCAGGGCATCAATCTCGTTCCGGCTCTTTTCTTTCTTCTGCATGCTGGCGATCTTGGCGGCAATATCAGAATCACTCGGTCCACTCTCTATCACGACTTTCTTGCTGACAGAAACCGCCGAACTCTTCTTGACGACTGGCGATGATTTCTTGTCCGCCTTCTTTTTGACACTTTTTTTCGGCGCAGCATCGGGCCGGCCAGCCTGTGGTCTTTCAACCGGCAGGTTGACCAGGTCGACATAATAGACCGGCGGACGATCTTTCCCAAAGTTGGGCAGAATCAACCCGGAAAATAGCAGGATGATGAAAAAATGGAGGCCAAACGAGATCAGAAAAGCGCGGCCGAGTTTCGGCTCGCGGTCGGCCGGTACTCCACGCCGTATAAATCGATTTCCGGTCATGACGGAATCTGTTTATCCTTTTATCATTTCCGAGGGGGCTGGGTCACCATACCGACCCGGGAAATTCCGGCCTGTTTGACCGCTGACATGACCTGCATGACCTTGCCATAGGCAACGGCCCGATCTGCTTCAAGGAGAACGCTTTTGTCTTTACGCTCTTTCATCACCTGCTGCAGCAACGGGATCAGCTTGGCCGAGTTCTGTACTTTCGATTGGCCGATCGAAATCCGCCCTCTTTTATCAATTGTCACCACCAGCGGTTCTTCCTTGCTGGCAATGCCGGGAGCATTTTCGACCTCCGGCAGGTTGACGTCAAAACCTTGTTCCATCATCGGCGCTGTGACCATGAAGATAATCAGCAGGACCAGCATAACGTCGACAAACGGGGTGACATTGATTTGCGAAAGTGTTCGACGGCTTCCGCCGTCGCGGTGGCCAACTTCCATTTTATTTTCTCCGGCTCATATGCTCAACGATGTTGAGAAATTCCTGGGAAAAATTATCCATCTCACCGGTCAGAACATTGACCTTGTTAACGAAGTGGTTATAGGCGACAACCGCCGGGATAGCCGCGACCAGACCGATGGCGGTTGCAACCAGCGCTTCGGAAATGCCTGGCGCAACAACGGCCAGCGATGCGGACCCGGTCTGACCGATGCTCCGAAACGAATCCATGATCCCCCAAACGGTGCCAAAAAGCCCGATAAACGGCGCCGTCGAACCGGTGGTCGCAAGGAAGGTCAGGAATTTTTCGAGCCTTTGTATTTCCTGGGTCGTCGCCCGCCGCAGCGCCCGGGCCACGTTATCAGCGCCACGCAGTTCAACACCGAAATTGGCATCATCGCTCTCCTGCTGCTTCTGGTTGCGCACCAACTCATGGTAGCCATCTCGAAACAGGACTGTCAGCGGTGAATGGGAAAAATCCTTGAGGCTCTGCTGAATCAGGTCGAAGCGCTTTTTGCTCCAGAAGAATTCAAGAAAAGCGTCAGAATCTTTCTTCGCTTTGTGAATCGTCTTGAATTTGAGGAAAATGATGGCCCAGGAAACAACCGAGAAGTAGACCAGAACCAACAGGACAAGCTTAACTATTGGGCCGGCGCCCATGATCAGATCCAAAATTGAACCTCCCGTTTTTAATGAATTGCTCAGATTATCAGCTAATGTCGACGGCAAGTCAACGGCTTCACTCCACCGGCGACAGACAATACTGCAGCTTTTCCCGAATATGATGAGCCGTCGCCGAATCCGGTGTTCTTTTCACCAACGCCAACAGAGAGGCCTGGTCGTCAATATCATTCCAGCCACCAACTTCACAAAAGCTGATCGCATTCTGCTCGGCGCGCTGCCGGGTCTGCGTAGAGACAACCTCTGAACTCCAGGCAATCCCTTGAAAAACGTCCGGGCAGGGTCGGGACGAACCGATCAGGACATAGCCGCCATCGGCGGCCGGAACCGTCACAACATCATGCTCTGCCAGCGCCGAAAAAGCTGCCTCAACCTGCGCTAACGGCAGATCAGGACTGTCGCTGCCGATCAACCCGGCCGCCTGACAACCGGTCGCCAGTAAAAGCGCCAACGCTTCGGTCATCCGCTGGCCGAGATCCCCGTCGGCTTGGGGCCAGAGGGGCAAACCGGGAAAGTTCTTCTGGAAGTATTCTGCCGAACCGGCGTAAAAGAGAACAACCGGCACCGTGCTGGCCGAGAACCGCTCAACAGTTTCCCGCAAGGCAACTTCGTACAGTTCTGCCGCTTCTGCCGGTTGCAGCGGCGGACAGAGTCTGGTCTTGACCTGGCCGGCCAGCGGCTCCTTGGCAAAGATGCCGAGCAGCTGCGTCGGGGCCGGATCGTTGACTGCCAACATTTCAATTAGACTTGGTTTTTCCACTGTTTCCACAGAGTTATCAACAACCCGCCGATTTATCGTTCAAGCATGGCATAAGCGGAATGGTTATGGATGGATTCAAAGTTTTCGCACTCAACCTTGAACCAGTATATTTCTTCTACCTGACTCAGTTTTTCGGTGACCGCCCGAACAGTGTCCTCGACAAACATCGGGTTATCGTAGGCCTGCTCGGTCAGGGCACGTTCATCTTCGCGTTTGAGCAGGGCATAGACCGGCGCACTGGCGCACTCTTCAACCCATTCGATCAGATCTTCGAGCCAGATATGCTTGCGATAACGGATTTCGACCTTAATGGCACTGCGCTGGTTGTGGGCTCCCCGCTCGCTGATTTCCTTGGAACAGGGGCAAAGCGAGGTGACCGGGACCGTGACGCCGAGGACGAAGTCGGACTCCTCCCCGAGACTCCCGGTCATGCGGCACTGGTATTCCATCAGACTACGAGCACCCGACGCCGGGGCCTGTTTTTCAATGAAGTAAGGAAACTCGAGCTCCAGATGCGCCCGGCTCGCCTCAAGGTGACGCTTCATGTCGGCCAACAGTGAGTCGATCCGTTCGATATTAATCTCACCATGGTACTGGTTGAGAATTTCGATGAAGCGGCTCATGTGGGTGCCCTTGAAATGGTGCGGCAAATCAACATACATGTTGATCCGGGCCACCGTGTGCTGCTTCTCTTTGCTGCGGTCCATGACGACGATCGGATAACTGATATCCTTGACCCCGACCTTATCAATGGCGATATTGCGGGTATCCCGTTCTTTTTGTAAATCTGGCATTTTGCTCATATCAGATAAAACCTCAATGTGAGTATTCAACCGGGTCGCGACGGCCAACCTCGCTGAAGCCTTTCAGCCGCAGGTGACAGGAATCGCAACGACCACAGGCCAACCCTTCCGGCGTCGGGTCATAGCAGGAGTGTGTCAATCCGTAATCGACGCCAAGCTCGAGACCGCAACTTATGATTTTTGCTTTGGTCAAATTAATCAGCGGGGTGTGGATATGCAAGCCCCCCTGTTCAACACCGGCCTTGGTCGCCAGGTTAGCCATCTTTTCAAAGGCCGCAATATACTCTGGTCGGCAATCGGGATAGCCGGAATAATCGAGCGCATTAACACCGATAAAAATATCAACCGAGCCAAGAACTTCGGCCCAGGCCAGAGCATACGAAAGAAAAATCGTATTGCGTGCCGGGACATAGGTGATCGGAATATCATCATCGATCGGCCGGTCCTTCGGCACCTCGACATCTTCGGTCAGGGCACTGCCACCAAACTGGCGCAAGTCGATATCGACGATGCGGTGTTCCACGGCTCCGACCTGTGGCGCATACTCTTTAGCGCGCTCCAGCTCAAGCGAATGCCGTTGGCCATAAGAAAAACTCAGGGCATACGGAGCAAAGCCTTCTTTTTTTGCTATCGCCAGGCAGGTGGTTGAGTCGAGCCCGCCGCTATAGAGAACGACTGCTTTTTTCATGGTCTAGTACACTTCGAAAAAGGGCCCTGTTCCGAGCCGATGAACTTTCATTAAATTTGTTGTTCCCGGATCCGACACCGGACTTCCCATGGTAATCACCACAACATCACCCCGGTCCAGTTCGCCGAAATCGAGAACCGCTTTTTCCACCGAGCGGATCTGTGATTCGGTATCCCCTTCAATATCGACACGGATTGATCGCACACCACGATAGAGAGCCATCCGGCGACGAACCGCCTGAGTCGGAGTCACCGCATAAATGACCAGGTTGGGCCGATACTTGGCGACCAGCGCCGCAGTGCTACCGGTCTGAGTAAAAGCAAGGATAGCCGAGGCTTCAACGGCTTCAGCCGTCCGACAAGCGGCCTGGCCTATCGCTTCGGGCAGTTCACGATATCCCCTTGCGGCGGAGATCGGATGAAAACCGTGTGCCTGCAGTTGCGGATCGCTTTCAACATCGCCGGCCACCCGGACCATCAGTTTGACGGCCTCCACCGGGTACTGACCAGAAGCGGTTTCCGCCGAGAGCATGACCGCATCGGTGCCATCGAGAATGGCATTGGCCACGTCAGAGGTCTCGGCACGGGTCGGGCGGGGGTTATTCACCATACTCTCGAGCATCTGCGTCGCCGTAATGACCGGCTTGCCCGCGATATTACACTTACGAATAATGCTTTTCTGAATCAGCGGCACCTTTTCCGGTTGAATCTCAACCCCGAGATCACCACGGGCCACCATAATACCGTCGGCCGCAGCAAGAATCGCATCAAAGTTATCAACGGCCTCCGGCTTCTCGATTTTGCCGATAATCCGGATGTTTGATTTTGCCACCGACAGGCGGTTTTTCAGATCGATAACATCTTCAGCCGTGCGGACAAATGACAAAGCAATGTAATCGACATCTTCACCGATACAGAAAGCCAGATCTTCAATATCTTTTTCTGTCAAAGAAGGAGCGGACACCTTGACCCCGGGCAGGTTGATCCCTTTGCGATCCTTCAATCGACCACCAACGACGACCCGGCAGTGGACTTCGTCCCCTTGACTCCCCAGGACCTCGAGCTCCAGCAGACCATCGTCAAGAAGAATCCGGTCCCCGGGCGTGACATCTTCGGGCAGCTGCCGATAAGACGTCGGTATCAGATGACCGCTCCCCTCGATCTCGCGAGTGGTTATGGTCACGTCAGCTCCGGTTTCAAGCTGCATCGAACCGCCCGCCATGATCCCGGTTCTGATTTTCGGCCCCTGCAAATCTCCGAGGATAGCTACGGCACGTTGTCTTTTTTTCGATACCTGGCGAATGCGCTGAATCACGTCGCGCTTATTCTGATGATCGCCGTGAGAGAAATTGAGGCGAAAAACATCGGCGCCTGCTTCCATCAGCTGGTTCAGTTTTTCTTCAGAGTCGGACGCCGGTCCGACGGTTGCAACAATTTTTGTTTGACGGTAGTTTTTCATTTAAATCGATTCCTGAAATTGATTGGGGACCTGCAGGCTAAACGGCCTGCTTGACAGGCGAGGAAACTATAGCACAGAGCCGTTACAGGACAAGTAAAATCATTGCCTGCAAGCATAAGTCTGTGGTATTTTGCGGCGCTATGGAAACTGAAGAAACTCCTGTTAAAAAATTCTCGCGCGAGCGGCTGGTTCGGTTGCTGCTGATGGCAACAACAGCTTGTGTTGTTAGCGGTTTCATTCTCTTTGCCTCGGCCTACCTCTATGTCGCCGGTGATTTGCCTCGCGTCGACACTCTGGCGGACTACCATCCGCCAATTATTACCCGGGTCTTGAGTGATGATGGCGAGATTATTGCCGAGTTTGCCAAGGAGCGCCGGATTGTTGTTCCGTTCAACCGGATTCCGAAACAACTTGTGCAGGCTTTTGTTGCCGCCGAGGATTCAAATTTTTTTCAACATACCGGCATTGATTTGATTTCAATCATGCGCGCCGCCTACAAAAATGTTAAGGCCGGCGGCATCGTTCAGGGCGGGAGTACCATCACTCAGCAGGTTGCCAAGTCCTTGCTGCTTTCACCGGAGAAAAAGTTCGAGCGCAAGTTCAAGGAAGCGATCCTCTCCTGGCGCATGGAGAAGGCGCTATCGAAAGAGGAGATCCTCTTTCTTTATCTGAACCAGATTTACCTCGGTCACCGGGCCTATGGTGTCCAGGCTGCGGCTGAAAACTATTTCGACAAAAATATCGACGAACTGACCCTGGCCGAAGCGACGATTATGGCCGGCCTGCCCCAGGCCCCGAGCCGCTATTCGCCATACAACCATTACGACCGGGCCAAGGAGAGGCAAAAGTATGTTCTCAAGCGGATGGTGGATGAAGGCTTTATCACCCAGGCAGAATCCGATGTCGCTTTTGCTGAAGAGCTGACGATACAGCCCCGACTTAACGCCCATATTGCCCAGGCCTACTACTTCACGGAGCAAGTCCGCCGTTACCTGGAAAAAAACTACAGCAAGGAAATTCTCGAGACCGAAGGTCTGACCGTTCACACGTCAATGAACCTCGTCATGCAACGAGCGGCGCAGAGTGCCGTCCGCAGCAACCTGAGAGATCATGACAAACGCCAGGGATTCCGTGGCCCCGTCAAGATCCTGACAGAAGAGGAAGCGACCGAGTTTCTCGAGAAACAGGCCGAATTCCTGACAAAAAATCCACTGATGCCTGAGCAGATCATCGAGGCCGTTCTGGTCGGCAGCGACAAAGAGTCTCTGCATCTGCGCATCGGTGAACAGACCGGCCGCCTTGAGGTGACAGCGGCTGAATGGGCCGGGACTCTCAAAGCGGTGGCTGCAGACAAGGAACCGACCCGAAACCCCAAGAGCCGTCGACACAACTTGCCTCTCGGCTCATTGCTCGAAACGCGCGTTGTCACAATTGATGAGGATGGTTCTCTGTTGCTGGCACTCGAGCAGAAGCCAACCGCCCAGGGCGCAATTGTCGCACTTGAACCACAAACCGGTCTGGTCAAGGCAATGGTCGGTGGCTACGATTTTTTTGAGAGTCAATTCAACCGGGTTTTGCAGGCTCGCCGCCTGCCCGGTTCAGCGATCAAACCGCTGATCTACGCGGCCGCTCTCGACAAGGGATACACCCCGGCAACGGTCATTCTTGACACACCCCTGATTTACAAGGAGACCTCCGAGGCTGGGCTGGAAAAATCGTGGCGGCCAAAGAACTACTCGAAAAAGTTTTATGGCCCGACGCCCTTGCGCACGGCTTTGGCAAAATCACACAACGTCATTACCATAAAAATTCTTGAAGATATCGGCGTGAATTATGCCGCCAGGTATGCCGAAAAACTCGGTATTACTTCGCCAATGAACCGCGACCTGACCCTCGGCCTCGGTTCTTCGGCCCTGACGCCACTTGAATTGGCAACGGCGTACACTGTCTTTGCCAATGGTGGTGTCCGCATCCGGCCTTCCTACATCACCAGGGTCACTGACCGAACCGGCCGTATCCTTGAATCGATCGACCCGGCTGATTTTTCGGACGGTGTTGCTGAAGGGCAACGGCTCATCAATTTATCACAGGAGCGGGTTATCTCCCCTGAAACCGCCTACCTGGTCACCAACCTTCTCGAAAGTGTTGTCCAGAAAGGAACCGGTTGGCGGGCAAAGGCTTTGCAACGACCCGCGGCCGCCAAAACCGGGACCACCAACGATCTCAAGGATGCCTGGTTTGCCGGTTTCATTCCGCAGCTGGTCGCTGTTTCCTGGGTCGGTTACGACCAGGAACGACCTCTCGGCAAACATGAGACCGGCTCAAAGGCAGCGGCGCCGGCCTGGGTCTCTTTCATGAAAGAGGCGATTCAGAATATTGAACCGACAGATTTTCCGATACCAGACCAAATGGAATTCTATCCGGTCGACGGGCAGACCGGTCTTCTCGCACCAGAAGACAGTCGTGATGCGCACATTGAAGTTTTCGCTCCCGGAACCGCACCAACCCGCTACGCTCTTGATGAGAAAAAGCCAAAGGCACGTGACTTCTTCCGCCTCGACCTTGAAGACAACTAGATCCTCGCGGCTACAAAATTAAAAGCGTGACAGAATTGAATTCTGTCACGCTTTTTTTATTGGCGCAAAAGGATGGCTCAATCAGCGCGACCGGCGGACGCCGTTGCGCGGGCAACGCTCCAGAAGGGGGCAAGCCGAGCAAAGTGGAGTCGGTGCTTTACAAAGTGCCCGTCCATGGTGAATCAGGGTGTGGCTGGTCTGGTTCCAGCGATTTTCCGGCAGAAGTTGACAGAGATCCTTTTCAACTTTTTCCGGTTCGGACTGCCGACTCCAGCCGAGGCGGTAAGCTATCCGCTTGACGTGCGTATCGACCACCATCCCCGGCACATCAAAGGCATTGCCGAGAACGACGTTGGCCGTCTTGCGCCCGACCCCTGGCAAGGCGACCAGGCTCGCAAGGTCTGGCGGGACCTCACCGTCATGCTGGGCAACGATGGCCTGGGCACAACCGATAAGGTTTCGCGCCTTGTTACGGAAAAACCCGGTGCTTCTAATGATCTCTTCCAGCGTTGCCAAATCAGCGGTCGCCAGCTGCTCTACAGTGCCATAAACCTTGAATAAATGTGGTGTCACCTCATTAATCCGGACATCTGTACACTGAGCGGAAAGAATCGTCGCCACCAGCAATTCGTAGGGGTTATTGTGCACCAAGGCACAATCGGCGGTCGGGTAAAGACTCTCAAGAAAGTCCAATGTTTTCAGTGCTTTGGCGCGTCCGCTAATATAACTCATAAAGCTCTTTTTTTATCTTGTCAGGTGCAAGGGTCGCTCACCAACAACAAACAACTTATCGCAACTTCGTAAACTTATCAACTGTTTCCACAGAGTTATCAACAGCTGTTCTTCGACTCTTATCCTTGCGGCAAAGTTAACCGGTCTGGACACTCTCTTGGGCTGGTCAACCGTGAACAACTTCCATACGGCTGCGGGCTTTTAGCGGTTCCTTGTTACGCAAATAGATGCGTGGGTCAATCATCTGGATGGTCAGAATAAGCGGCAGGTGTTTCGCTGCGTGACGACAACGGAAGGACCGGATAATCTGACTGTCAAGTATCCGCAGTTCACCTTGACGGTAAGCTCGGTCGCGATTAAACAGGGGGAATTTGGCTGGATAGGTGCCGCCCCAGAAAGAGGGGCGCCCGGCACCCTGTAACATAAAGTTCAATGTCAAGTTGCCGGCACCAAACCAGCTATCGGCAAAATCACCCAACAGCAGAACCGGGCAACTGATATTCCGGCTACTGAGCAACTCTGGTCCAAGAAGGGTTTTGATTTGTTGGCGCCTGGCGGAAGCGTTGGTCGTCAGACAGACATTGAAAATATGAATTTTGCGACCGTCTTTCTCCAGATCGGCCAACTGACAGCGGCCGCCGTCACCAAGATCAAATTCACGAATTGCTGTCAGTGGATAGTACGACAAAAAAGCATTTGCCGGATGGCGCGGTTGACCATAGGCATGCATGCCAAGCCGATCAGACAACAGTTTCAGCTGGTCGGCTCCGGGGGAAGCATTAACGTCCTGCAGGGCGACGATATCGGGAGCCTTGTCCTCGATGATCCCGGCGATGCGCTCAGGATCACAACTCCCGTCACTGCCGATGCAGCCGTTGATGTTATAGGTCATGATGCGGATGCTGATCATCCGCAGCCTCCCGGTTCTCTGGCCGTTACCTGCCAGTCAACCTCAAGGTTATTTACCAACCTTTTCGATCGAGATAATTTCCACCGTATTGACCGGCAGGCTGGCAAACGGGCCGGCGCCTCTCTTGATCGGCGTCGCCGCAATTTTCTCGACGATATCCATTCCCTCGGTCACCCGGCCAAACACAGCATAGCCATAACCACGTACCGTCTTGTCCTTGTGGTCGAGGAAAGCATTATCCTTATGATTGATAAAAAACTGGCTGGTGGCGCTATCGATAATCTGGGTTCTCGCCATAGCAACCGTACCGCGCAGATTCCGCAGACCATTATCAGCCTCGTTCTTGATCGGAGCTGCGGTTTTTTTCCGTTTCAGATCGGTACTGAATCCGCCGCCCTGGATCATGAAATCTTTGATAACCCGATGAAATATGGTGCCATTATAGTAGCCCTCGTCAGCATACTTCAAAAAATTGGCAACAGAGACCGGAGCCTTAACCTCATCGAGTTCGAGCATAATAGTCCCGGAACTGGTCACCATCTTCACCTGAACACCGGCCAGAGCCGTGCTTGCAAATAACGTCATGGCAAGCAGAAGAAAAAAGAACTGTTTACGCATCAATTCGTCCTCCTGAAACTAGACACCTTCCGGCTTGAGCTCCCTGTCCATCAGGTCGTTCACCGCCTGGCGGGCTTCTTTTTTATTGTAAAGTATTTCGTGCATCTGTTCAATCAACGGCGCTTCAACACCGAGCTTGCAGCTGAGCTGATAAGCAGAAAGCGTCGTTTTGACCCCCTCGGCAACCATATGCATCTCATTGAGAATCTCATCAAGAGTTCTGCCCTTGCCAAGCTCAAAGCCGACCGTCCGGTTGCGCGACAAATCTCCTGTGCATGTCAAAACCAGATCCCCCATACCGGCCAGACCGGCAAACGTCAAGGGCTCAGCTCCCATAGCAACGCCGATACGAGTGATTTCTGCCAACCCGCGAGTGATCAAGGCCGCCCGGGTGTTGTAACCATAACCGAGGCCGTCGGAAACGCCGGCGGCCAGGGCAATGACGTTTTTCAGAGCCCCGCCAAGTTCGACACCGATCGCATCACTGTTGGTATAAACCCGGAAAACATCGGTACTAAAAACCTGCTGAACTTGCTCGGCAATGTTCTCATCGACTGCGGCTACCGCCACAGCAGTCGGCATTCTCTGCGCAACCTCTTTGGCAAAAGAAGGGCCGGACAAATAGGCTGTCCGCGTCTTGAGCTCGGCCGGCAATAGCTCGGCAAAAATTTCCGACATCGGCAACAAGGTGTCGTTTTCAATCCCCTTTGACGCTGATACGATGATCGCCTCATCGGTGAAGTGCGGCAGCGCCTGTTGCAACAAGGGGCGTAGCACCTGTGATGGCGGCACAAACAGAACCAGACCTTTGCCAGCGACTGCTTTTTCGATTTGATTGGTAAAGCTCAGATTGTCAGAGAGTACAAACCCCGGAAGAAAAAGATCGTTTTCCCGTTTCGCTTGCATTCTTTCGACAAGGTCCGACTCGTAGGCCCAGAGGGTTACCTTGAACCCCTTGTCTGCCAGCAGATCCGCCAGGGTTGTCCCCCAACTTCCCGCCCCGATCACTCCAATTTGCATCATGATTCGAGTCCTTTATACTGCCCGCTTCTTTTTCTGGATCCGGTCTTCGATTTTTTCAATTTTTCGTTGCAGTGCTTCCGGGGCCGGATAAATACCTTCCAGTTCCCGCAAAACCTTGAGAGCCTCGCGTAAACGTTCTTGATCTTCAAGAACCGATGCCAGACTGAATTTTGTTTCGACGGCAAAAGAATCATCCGGTTTTTGCTTGAGGATAGTCCTGAACGCTTTTTCGGCCTCTTTCAGATTACCATCAAGAGCATAAGACATGCCGATTCGATATTCAACCTCGGTTGTCAGGGAACTTTCCGGCCAGCTTTTCAACAGGTTTTCAAATTCGATTCTTGCCTGTTCGAAATTGTTCAGGCGAAAATAACAGTCGGAAAGCTCATACTGAAAACGGTCGGCCGGCTCCATACCGAGGTCGAGCAGTTTCTGATACAGGGCAGCGGCCCGCCCGTAATCACGCAGACGACTCTTGTAAATCTCCGCTTCCTGGCGCAACGCTTCGGCAACAAATGGTGAATCGGGATAATCTCGCTCCAGGTTGTGAAACAACAGCAGCGCGTCGTGGAAGCGTTTGACAAAAAGGTTCTGCACTTCTCCAGCCCGAAACAGAGCATTCGGAGCAAGTACGAAATCCGGATGATCTTCATAGATGTCCCGATATTCAACGATGGCATCTTCGTAATCACCTCGAAGAACCAGATTCTCTGCCCGAGCGAAAGATGCGTGCAGGCGCTCTTCAAGCGTTGAATAGTGGTACCAGGCCGCTATTATGGCAACCAGAAGGACAAGAGGGACCAGGAAAACGAGCAACCGGTAGAGCGGCGAATTACGCCTCCGGCGTCTCAGTTCCTCCTGCAGGAGTCTCTTCTTCAGTCTCTCGACTTCCATCTTCTTCTTCCTTTTCGGCAAGTTTGGCAACAGCGACGATCCGCTCTTCCGGTTCGAGGACCATTAAACGAACCCCCATGGTATTGCGGCCAATGACCGACATCGCACTGACCGGGGTCCGCAAAACCTTGCCGCGATCGGTAATAAACATCAAGTCAGACTCGTCGTCAACCAACTTGACATCGACGACCTGCCCGTTGCGACCACCGGTCTTGATGGTAATAACCCCTTTGCCACCACGACTCTGCACCCGGTACTCTTCGAGGTTGGTCCGCTTGCCATAGCCATTTTCGGTCACGGCAACCAGAGTCGCAGCCGTAGCGTCGGAGACCACTTCCATGCCGATAATCTCGTCGTCTTTGCCAATCATCATCCCGCGCACCCCCCGAGCTGTCCGCCCCATGGCCCGGGCGTCTTTTTCCGGGAAGCGGATCGACTTGCCGCTTCGACTGGCGAGAATAATATCCATACTGCCATCCGTCAAGCGGGCGGAAATCAGGCTGTCATCTTCATCGATGGTCAGAGCAATGATGCCACCCTGGCGGGGATTCGAATAAGCCATCAGGTCGGTCTTCTTGACGGTCCCTCTGCTGGTGGCAGTGATAATAAACTTGCCGTCCTCAAACTCCTTGACCGGCAGAATCGTCATGACCTTTTCGTCCGGCTGCAGATTCAGCAGGTTGACCACAGCCTTACCACGCGAAGCGCGGCCGGCCTGTGGGATTTCATGAACCTTGAGCCAGTAAACCTTACCCTTGTCAGTAAAGATCAGAACGTAGGAGTGCGTTGAGGCAATAAAGAGGTTTTCAACAAAGTCCTCCTCTTTTGGCCGCATACCGGTCTTGCCTTTACCACCACGGCGTTGCGCCCGGTAGAGAGAGACCGCGTTACGCTTGATATAGCCGGAGTGGGAGACGGTCACGACCATATCCTCTTCGACGATCATATCTTCAAGAGAAAGGTCGGCGGTCATGGCAACGATCTCCGAGCGACGTTCATCACCGAACCGCTCCTTGATATCGACCAGTTCCCCTTTGATAATCTTGAGAATTTCCGCTTCGCTGGCGAGGATCTCCTTGAGCCGTTTGATCAGGGCCATCACCTCTTCATATTCGGCGATGATCTTGTCGCGTTCCAGCCCGGTCAGGCGGTGCAGGCGCATATCGAGAATCGCCTGAGCCTGTATTTCTGACAATTGGAACCGTTCAACCAGGCGCCCCTTGGCTTCAGCCGGGTTGGCACTGGTCTTGATGACCTGGATCACCTCGTCGAGATTATCGAGGGCAATCTTGAGACCTTCGAGAATGTGGGCCCGCGCTTCGGATTTTTTCAGATCAAAAATGCAGCGACGGGTGACGATCTCCTTACGGTGTTCAATGAAGTGATCGAGCACCTGACGCAGGGTCAGAATTCTTGGCTGACCACCGACAATCGCCAGCATGATAATACCGAAAGAAGACTGCATCGGCGTCATCTTGTAGAGCTGATTGAGGATGACCTGGGGAATCATGTCGCGCTTTAATTCAACAACGATGCGCATTCCATCACGATCGGACTCATCGCGCAGATCGGAAATCCCCTCGATCCGCTTGTCGCGAACCAGCTCGGCGATTTTTTCTATGAGGCGAGCCTTGTTGACCTGAAATGGCAGCTCATTGACGATAATGCTTTCGCGGCCGGTCCGTTTGTTGGTTTCGACCATCGCTCGGGCCCGCATCTGAATAATACCGCGACCCGTGCTGTAAGCTTCCCGCACCCCGGTCTGGCCGAGAATGAAGCCACCGGTTGGAAAATCAGGGGCTGGAATAATATTCATCATCTCTTCGAAGCCGATAGCCGGGTTCTCGATGATGGCAATCAGGCCGGCGATCACTTCGCTCAGATTGTGTGGCGGTATTTTGGTCGCCATACCAACAGCGATACCTTCCGAGCCGTTGACCAGCAGGTTAGGAAACTTGCACGGCAGAACCAGAGGCTCTTTAAGTGAGTCATCGTAGTTCGGGCCGAACTCGACCGTCTCCTTGTCAAGATCATTCAGCAATTCATGCGCCAAACGATCCATGCGGACCTCGGTGTAACGCATTGCCGCCGCTGAGTCACCATCAATCGAGCCAAAGTTGCCCTGACCATCGACCAATGGGTAGCGCAGGGAAAAGTCCTGGGCCATCCGGACGATCGTGTCATAAACAGCCGAATCACCATGCGGGTGATACTTACCGATAACATCACCGACAACACGGGCTGATTTTTTGTAGGCCTTGTTCCAGTCATTGCTCAGTTCGTTCATGGCAAACAGGACACGACGATGAACCGGTTTAAGTCCATCACGTACGTCCGGCAGCGCCCGACCGACAATAACGCTCATCGCATAGTCCATATAGGACTTGCGCATTTCATCTTCAATGTTGACGGTTACCCGATTTTGTTCCGAGAGCATTCGTCCTCCGTTATCCGGAATGTCTTAAACCCGATGCGCAGCATCGGGCGAAATTTTTTTATACATCCAGGTTTGATACATTCAGGGCATTATGTTCAATAAACTCACGCCGTGGCTCAACCTGATCACCCATCAAGATCGTAAAGATCGCATCTGCTTCAACTGCATCTTCTATTTTCACCTGCAACAGGACCCGCTTGTCCGGATCCATCGTTGTTTCCCAAAGCTGATCCGGGTTCATTTCCCCCAGCCCTTTGTAGCGCTGAATGTACTGTCCCTTCTTGGCCCGGGCAAAGAAATGTTCGAGCAGTTTCTGCCGATCTTCGAGGACCGCCTCTTCATCGCCATCTTTATTAAGAATAACCGCCTGTTCATCGAGGCAGATTTCCTCAACCAGCTTGTAGGATTGCAACAGCAGCTTATATTCATACATCGACAGGTACTCAAGCACCTTGTGGTCGATATAGAAGCGTAAGTTTTCCTTGATATAGAGAATTCTCGACGGTTCCGTCATCACCTGGAATTCTGCTTCTGGTTCAATCTTGCGCAGCTTTTCGGCCAGCGGCTCAAGATCGAGCAGATCAGCAAAACCGTTCTGCAGCTTGCCGGTGACAAAGACCTTAAGCACCTCCGGGTTGACCCCCTTGTGCACCATCTTGAAAAAGTGATTATTGTAATCGATGATATTACGCAGGGTCGGGATAATCTGCT